>JAWVZD010000482.1:0-2746 GCA_033722395.1 Thermoanaerobaculia bacterium
CATCGTCTACCTCGCTTCCGTCTCGAAGCCGTCCGGCCGCTGCGGCCCGACGTCGCCTCTCTGCCGGTATATACGCTGCAAACTCAGCGCCAGTTGTGAGACTAGGCGTAATCGAGGCGTAAGTCAAGCGGAAGTGGGTCGATCGGTAACGAAAAGCGGGTGAAACCGGTCGTGCGACGCTATTTTCTTGCGTGCTGTTCGAGGGGAGGAGCCGTTCGCGCCAGGAGAAAACCGAGGCGAGCTACCGGCCCCCGGCCGGCTCAGACATCGCCCATGCGAGCGACGATGACGGTGATGTTGTCGCTGCCGCCGCCCTCGAGTGCCGCCTCGAGCAGATCCCGGCAGGCCTCTTCGGCGCTCGAGGCGTCCTCCAGGACGGCCCGGATGTCGTCGTCGGCGACGTGCTTGGTCAAACCGTCGCTGCACATCATGAGGACGTCGCCGGGCTCGAAATCGAGCACCCCCACCGCCGGCGTCGCCTCGTCTCCACCGATGGCGTGAGTCAGTACGTCGTGCAGCCCACCCTTGCGCGCCTGCTCCTCGCTCAGGATGCCGGCGTCGACCATGAAGTCGCCCACCGTCTGGTCGCTGGTGAACTGCTTGAGCCGCCCACGCCTGAGGTAGTACCCGCGCGAGTCGCCGACGTGGAAGATATAACCCCGCGGCCAGAGCAGGGTCACCATGGTGGCGGTCGAGGCCGGACGGGAGCCATCCATCTCGAGCTCCGAGCGCACCCGCTCGTGGGCCTTCCGGATGGCCTCTTCGAGCTTGCCGATCAACTCGTCTTCGGCTTCGGGGTCGGTGGAGTAAAAGCAGCCCGCCGTGGCGGCGATCTGCTCGGCCAGGGTCTCCACCGTCTTGCCGCTCGCCAGCTCTCCCCCGACCGCCCCGCCGACGCCATCGGCGACGACGAAAAGAAAGGCCTCGCGCGCCGCCTGCGCCGTCGGCCTCAGGTCCTCCGACAGGCTGGTGAAGAGCGGTTCCATCGACTTGGCCAGGCGCGCCACCAGGAACTGGTCCTCGTTGTTCGACCGCCTCTTACCGGTGTCGGTGAGGCCGAAGAGATCGAGCTCCGGCATGTTGGGGGTCTCTGCAGCCATCCTGCGCTCCGTCACGTCGAGAGCGTCCTCGCGGCCAGCCCCTGGAAGGCCTCCTCGACGCCGTCGCCGGTCTTGGCGCTGGTGACGAAGAAGTCCAGTCCCTCCGACGACAGCCGGCCGAGATCGGCCTCGCCCAGCTTCCACTCGTCCTCCAGGTCGCTCTTGTTCAGAGCCACGATCGCCGGTACATCGCCCGCCGCCTCGCGGCACAGATCGCGCAGCTCGAAGAGCTGCTCGAAGGTTTCGCGACGGGTGCCGTCGACGACGAAAAAGATACCCGCAGCGCCACGCAGATAACTGGGCTGGATGTCCTCGACGTCGTCCCGGCCGGCGAGGTCCCACAGCACCAGATTGACCGCCTCGCCGTCGACCTCGACGCTCTTGCGATCGATCTTCACGCCGACCGTCGAATGGTACTTCTCGGAGAACATCGAGTGGACGAACTGACGCACCAGGCTCGTCTTACCGGTGGCGAACAACCCCACCATGCAGATCTTCTTCTGGATCACGTCCCACTCCAGCCTTCGAAGACGATCTCGAACGACACGCTCCGGTTGATCCGGGCCTGCTCGGCGACCTCGGCGGCGCTGAGCGGCTCGCTGTCTCCCACCGCCTCGATCTCGATCTCGTCCACCTCGACCCCGCGCGCTAGGAGGGCACCTTCGACCGCTCGTGCCCGTGCCTCGCTGAGCGCCTGATTGGTCTGCTCCGTGCCGGAGCTGTCGGTTCGTCCGATCAGCCGGAGGACGGTGTCGTAACCCACCGCCTCGGCATCGTCACGCAGGCGCTCGATACGCCCCGCGATTCGATCGAGCGTCGCCAGGGCGGCTCCGTCCAGCCGTGCCGAGCCTAGCGCAAAAAGCACCCGCTCGCCCGCGATCGAGCGCCGCTCAGCCGCGAGATCCTCCGGCACCTCGATCTCGAGGTCGCCGAGGTAGAGCTCGTCCACGCCGGGCAGAGAACGGGCACGCGCCAGGGCTGTGAGCGCCCAGCGCGCCGAAGCCGACCCGCTGGCGACGAGCCGCCCGTCGTCGAGCTCGATCCCGACGCCCTCGGGAGGACGCAGCTGCCGCCGAGCCCGCGCCAACAAGATCTCCGGATCGAACGACATGTACGGCTCCCACCGGCCGTCGACCTCGCCCGCCGCCCGACCGGTGGCAGCCTCGACGATCGCCCCGGGCTGGCGCGCCAGAGGATCCCTGAGCCCGTCGAACCGCCATCCGCCCCAACCACGCTCGGCGGCGAGAACGGTGATCCCGGGCTCGGCGCGCAGCGCTGCGACCGCCCGCCCGAAGACCACCCGGTCGCGCATGCTCCAGCCGACGAGACCGACCACGACCAACGCCGCAGCGATCCAGGCCCAGCGAGCCGCGCCGCCGCGGCCCTCGGCCCGATCGGTCGCCACCACGGTTTCGAGCCGATCGGCGAGCAAGGGATGCACCGTGGCGAACGGCTCGTCGTCGCCGTCGAAGTCGGCGAGCGGTCGGCGGTACTGCAGGTGGACGGTCTCGAGCGTCTCCTGCATCCTCTCGAGCAGCTCGCTCGGCGGCTGGCCTCGCACGACGACTGCCAGCAGGGCCCGCGGCCCCGCCTCGACGAGCACGGTCAACTCTCCCACTTTGAAGGTCCGCAGGCCCCCGTCCTCG
>JAWVZD010000483.1:0-2744 GCA_033722395.1 Thermoanaerobaculia bacterium
AAAGCGGCTTCGGAACCGTCGAGCATGCGCTGACTCGACGCCAGGCTCGAACGCGCGCTCTGGAGGCCGGCCACGAGCCGCTCGTACACGCTCCTGGCGGCCACCCGGGCCGAGCGAACCTCTCGTCGGACCTGCTCCAGCCGACCTCGCGCGGCGTCGACGCGCACCTCCGAATCGGCCCGCTCGGCCTGCTTCCGATCGAACAGCGGCACCGACCAGAACAGACCCAGGATCGGTCCGTCGATCGCGTCCGCGGTGGACTCCTGGCGCTGCCAGCCGAGCGTGATCTCCGGTGAGGCGATGAACCGGCCCGCCGCCCGCTCCTCCGCAAGCGCCGCCTCGAGCTCCGCCTCGGCGGCTCGCACCAGAGGATGCGGCGACGAGAAATCCGGTACCGGACCCAAGGCCGGCAATACCGGGCGGGCGTCGGGCGGCAAGTCCGGGAACCAAGCGGCCGCCTCTGCCCGAAGACGCTCGCCGGCGCTCGCTGCCAGGATGGCGCGCGAGCGAAGCGCCGCCACCGCCAGCTCCAAGCGGTCGACCTCGAGACCCGAGCTCTCGCCCCGCGCGGCACGAGCCGCCTCGCGCTCCGCCAGCGCCCCAACGCGCTCCGCCAACGCCACCAGGCGCTCTTCGCGGGCCGCCGCCAGCGACCATTCGGCGTAGACCTCGCGCAGGGTCAGGCGAAGCCTCCGAATTCGCTGCTCGAGACGGGCCTCGGCCGCCGCGAGGCTCTCTCGACGCGCCGCGATCCGCGGGTGCCGATCGACGTCGGGCAGCTTCCAGGCGAGGGTCCAGTCGGTCTGTTCGACAACTCCACTCGGATCCTCACGCATCGCGCCGGCGATGGGGTTCTCCAGGGTCGAGGCCGCGATCAGGTCGGCCCGGGCCGCAGCGCGGTCGCTCAGGCTCCCGACCACGGCCGGATGGGATCGGTCCAGGACCGATAGGAACTCGGCTTCGGTGACGATCGGTCGGTTCTGCGTGCCGCCGGGGGCGGCGATCAGGGCCGGCACCAGGCCGGCGAGGATGTAGCGGTGCATGCTGGCTCCTGTTCCAGGTCGGGGGTTCGGGCCCACGACGGGCCCGGCCGCGAAGCCCGGATCAGAGCAGCAGGGGGGAGTGGCTCGCGATGCTCGCTATCGGCGGCCCCCGACGTGGTGGGGCCTCACCACACGGGATTCCCCTGGAGAGCGAACCACCCGTGGCCGCCGAAGGCTCGAGTGGGCTGGGTGACGTGGTCTGCTCCGAGCGCAGGGACCGCTCGACACGCGCCTGGTGCTGATGCTCGGCCGCCGCCAGATCGTGATGATGACCATGGGCAGCTGCTCGCAGAAGATCCGCCACTTCACCATCCCGCTCGACCCGGTCCGAATCGGTGTGATGGCCGTCGGAGAGATGCAGTCCGAGGCTCAATGCGCCCAGCGATGGCGTCATCCATGCCAGGAGGACGATGACCGACAGCAGCATTCGACAGCGGGAGTTCACGGGCGCCGAATTCTGGCAGACGACCTCGACTGCGTCAAACGACTCTTCCCCTCGCTGCACCACGGTCTGCCCTTCGAGAGGGCGGCCGGATCACTCGGGATCACGCTGCGCCTCGCCCGTCATCGGTTCGAGCCGCACCAGATCGATCCGCTGCTCCTCGAAGCCTTCGGCCGTGCGCGTGATGACGAGAAGATCCTGGAAGTACTCGCCGACCGGGATGACCATTCGCCCACCGACCTTGAGCTGCTCGAGTAGGGGCTGGGGAACACGAGCCGGAGCGGCCGTCACCAGGATGCCGTCGAACGGCGCCGCATCGGGCAGCCCGCGGTAGCCGTCCCCGATCACCACCTCGACGTTGCGGAAGCCGAGGTCGTCGAGCGTGCGGCGCGCCCGATCACCCAGATCTTCGAGGATCTCGATCGAATAGACCTGCCCGGCGAGCCGCGCCAGGATGGCCGCCTGGTAGCCGGAGCCGGTACCGATCTCGAGCACGCGCTCGTCGCCGTCGAGCTCGAGCAGCGAGGTCATCAAGGCCACGAGGTACGGCTGGGGAACCGCCTGGGCGTCGCCGATCGGCAGCGCCTGATCCTCGTACGCCCGATCCCAGTACCGGCTATCCACGAACCGATGGCGCGGCACCTCGCTCATCGCCGCGAGCACCGAAGGCGACGTGATGCCGCGCTGGCGGATCTGCTGCTCGACCATCCGGTCGCGCTGCTGGCGAAAGCCGTCCTGGGCCACCAGCGGCGCCACCAGTACGAACAACGCCACGGAGGTGGCGACCCCCCTCCAGATACTCCACCTCACTCGACGACGCATATCGATCGACCACCGACGGCCGGCGGCACGACTCATTCTCGCAACTGCCTCTGCAATTGCCAAGCCAGTAGAGGTGCCGCCGAGGCCCGTGCCGACTCCGAGCCGAACTCTCGGCCGGGCCTCGCCGGCGGCTACCGTACAATACGCCCGCCATGCGCGCCTATCTGACGAATCTCGGCTGCAAGCTCAATCAGGCCGAGCTCGAAGCTCTGGCGCGGCGAGTGCGGGCCGACGGACACCAGATCGTCGATTCGCTCGAGCGGGCGGATCTTCACGTCGTCAACACCTGTACCGTCACCCGTGCCGCGGCGCGCAAATCGCGCAAGACGGCCCGCCGCGCGAGCCGCTCGTCGCGACGCGTCCGCACCGTTCTGACCGGCTGCTACGTCGAGGGCTCACCCCGCCGCGCCGCCAGGTTGGCGGGAGTCGATCTGGTG
>JAWVZD010000484.1:0-2731 GCA_033722395.1 Thermoanaerobaculia bacterium
CTCGGGAGTCGAGAAGAGCTTGGCGGAATAGAAGAACCCGGCCTCGGTCGTCCCTTCGGTGAGCGTCTCGATCTCGAAGCGCTGCGGCGAGGTCGGCCAGTAGAGCGTCGCGTCGTCGTAGACGTGGCTGAGGTCCACCAGCTCGAGCCGAGAGAGATCGAGCGCCGCTCCTCGATCGGCGGCGGTCGGCGGCGGCCGTTCGGCGACCGGTGCGCAGGCGAGGGCCGAGATGGCAAGCGATAAAGCGACGAGCGCACGAGCGTGACCCAGCTTCATAGCCCCTCCCCCTTCTCTTCGTCGATACCGCTCCAGCGCGCCAACCAGTCGAGCACCACCTCGTGCCAGAGCAAGCCGTTGGCGGGCGAGAGAACCCAGTGATTCTCGTCCGGAAAGTAGAGGAAGCGGCTCGGAATGCCCTGACGTTGAAGGGCCGTGAAGGTGCCCAGCGCCTGAGTTACCGGGACGCGGTAGTCGAGCTCGCCCTGGACGACCAGCATCGGAGTCTTCCACCGCTCGACGTGGAGCGCCGGGTTGTGGCGCTCGTGCCCGGCGGGGTTCTCCCAGTAGGTACCGCCATGATCCCACTCCGGAAACCACAGCTCCTCGGTGGCGAAGTACATCATCCGATTGTCGAAGACGCCGTCGTGATTCACCAGGCAGTCGAAGCCGTCCGCCCACTGACTGGCGATCCAGTTGACCATGAAGCCACCATAGGAGGCACCCAGGGCGCAGGCCCGCTCGCCGTCGATCCAGGGATACCGTTCGAGCACCACCGCCAGGCCCCTCTGCAGGTCGACCAACGGCTTGCCGCCCCAGTCGTCGTTGATCGAGTCGGTGAACGCCTGCCCGTAGCCGGTCGAGCCGTGGAAGTCGATCATCACCACCGCGTACCCGGCACCGGCGTAGACCTGCGGATTCCAGCGGTAGTGGAAGTCGTTGTCGAACGAGCCCTGCGGACCACCGTGGATGAGGAAGGCGAGCGGATAGCGTTCTCCCGGTCGTCGGCCGGCCGGCTCCACCAGCCAGCCGTAGACGGTCTCGTCGTTCCAGCCGGCGAACTGGAACTGCTCGTAGTCGCCGAAGAGGATCCCCGACAACCGCTCCCCGTTCAGATCGGTGAGCTGCCGGAGGTCGCCGCCGTCGAGGGTCGCCGAGTAGAGCTCGACCGGGCTCTTCAAATGGTCGAGTCCGAACACCAGACGCGCCTCGCCGTCGATCGGCGATGCCAGCCGAGGCGACCGCACGTGACCACCGTCGACCAGCAGGGTGACCTGCCCGGTGGCGACGTCGATCCGGAAGAGCTTGACCTCGCCGATGTCCTGCGCCGTCGCGTAGATCGTCGTGCCGTCCGGAGCGAAGAAGAACTCGCCCACCGACCGATCCCATGCCTCGGTCAGGATCCGCTCCGAGCCGTCCTGCCAGTCGCGCAGCACCAGGCGCAGCCGGTCCGACTCGTAGCCGGGCCGCTCCATCGCCAGGTAGGCCAGCGTCCCGCCGTCGGGCGAGAACACGGGGTGGGTGTCCCAGGCCGGGTTGTCGGTCAACGGGCGCGGCGGCGCACTCCCGTCGGCGGGCGCGACGTAGAGATCGAAATCGGTCGACCAGGCCTCCTCTCGCCCACCTTGGCGCATGGCGAATACCACGCCGTCGCCGCTGGGCGTGAAGGTGATCTCCTCGGGGCCGCCGAACGGCTTCGACGGCACGTCGGCGTCGAGGCCGCGGGTCACGTCGACCGGCTCACCCCCGTCGAGCGGCAGGACGAGCAAGTGGGAGCGGCGACCGTCCTTCCAGGCGTCCCAGTGTCGGACCAGCAACTCGTCGTAGATCCGACCGGAGGCGGCACGCTCGGCGGCGGCGTCGAGTCGCGCCACAGTGCAGTCGAGATCCTCGCAGTCGGCGAACACCTCGGCCGTCACGGCGATCCTCTCGCCCGTCGGATCGACCACCAGATTGCCCACCGCGAGCGGCAGATCGGTCACCTGTGAGGCCTCTCCTCCGTCGGGATCGATGCGCCACACCTGGGTCGAGCCGGAGCGCGACGACAGGAACAGCAGGCGGCCGTCCGGCAGCCAGACCGGACTGTGGTCGGAGGCTTCGTGACTCGTCAACCGGCGCGGGTCACGGCCGTCGACCCCGACCAACCAAAGATCGGTGCGTCCGCGGTCGGCCTCGAAGTCGGTGGCTCGGACGACGAAGGCGATGCGGCTGCCGTCCGGTGACACCGCGGGCGACGAGAGGCGTTCCATCTCCCACAGATGACGGGCCGTGAACGGCTCGCGGGCCTCCGCCGCCAGGCTGGACGCGGGGGCGAGCAGCGCCGCGACGACCAGCGCCGTTACCGCCAGCGACGAGGATACGAGAGCAGCCTTCATACCGGGCTCCTTCGGGATCGATCGATTCGGTCGGTTCGGAGGCAAGCGATCTTAGCGCAGCGGTGAAGTCGCCTCTGCCTCCTACATCGAAATCGAGCCGCGGCGGAAATCGCTCTCGGCCAGGTGGACGTTGACCACCACCGGATCCCCGGCCCTGGCCAGGCGCCGGGCCTCTTCGAGCACCGCGACGATCTCGTCGTCGCTGGTGAGCTTCAACCCACGCCCCCCGTAACCTTCCGCCACTCGCTCGTAGTCGGTGCGTCGCAGCTCGGTTCCGACCGCGTCTCCGAGAAGCGGCACCTGCTCGCGGGCGATCTGCGCCCAGCTGGCGTCGTTACCCACCAGAGCGATCACCGGCA
>JAWVZD010000485.1:0-2724 GCA_033722395.1 Thermoanaerobaculia bacterium
CGCTGGAAGCGCCTGAGGCGCTCCGGCTCGCGCGCCAGCTCGGGGGGCAGCACCTTCAGGGCGACCTTGCGGTGGAGCTTCAGGTCCTCGGCCAGGTAGACCTCGCCCATACCGCCGGCACCGAGCTTCTCCTCGATCCGGTAGTGGCCGAGCCGCGAGCCGATCATCCGTTCCTCGTGCGAGGCCGCCTCGCCCGTCGGGTCACGAGGCGAGTGGCCCTCCGGCGACGACCTCGTAGCCCCAGACCTGCGGACCGTCCTGGCCGCCGCGGGGGGCGGGCTCCGAGCCTCCGGACGTGAGCGCCGTCTTCCACTGCATGTCCCGCGAGAAGGTGTCCCTGAGCTTGCGGGTCAGGTCGTCGAACTTGCCGGAGACCTCGTACTTGAGCGCCCTCTGCTGGTTGTCCCACAGCGACACCGAGAGCATGTGATGACGATCGCGGATCCCCTCGGCGAGGAAGGCGAGCAGGCAACCGTTGACTTCCATCAAGGCCGGTACCACGATCTCGTCCCAGCGCCGCTTGAACTCGTCGACCTTCTCGGGATCGACCTTGACCGAGACGATGCGCACGTACATGTAGGGCCGCGGACCCTCGCGTGGGTCGCGCTGACCGCCGGCCTCCTCGATCTTGAAGCCCTCCACCGCGAGCGCCCGCATCGCCGATTCGTACTCCAGGCTCATGTCCTGGGAGAGCTCGACCTTCCACTGCTTGTCCTGTTCGAGCAGGCCCTCGGATTCCTCCAGCAGGCGCTCCGGCAGGCCGGACGCCTCGTACGCCTCGGCGCTCTCGAACGAGTCCCAGAAGGTCGCCGAGAGCCAGCCGTGGGCCCGGTCGACCCCCTCGAGGAGCGCCGCGTGCATGCAGCCGGGGGTGTCGGCCAGATCGGCCATCACCCGACTCTCGTAGAAGTCGCGCAGCTCGCGCCGCTTGCCTTCCTTGACCTGGAGGTGGACGAGGCGCAGGTACATCGCTAGTCGTTCTCTCGGTAGCGCTCTGGGAAGGGCTTGTCGCCTTCCTGGCCGGCGTCGTGAAGGGTGCAGATCCGAGGGTCGTCGAACCCCGAGGCGACCAGCGCCTCCCTCTGGAAGCGCTCCAACACCTCGGGATCATCGGCCGGCCCCCCAAGGGGCACTTCCCAACCAAAACGGTTGCCCTCGGTCTCGCAGACCGCAGTTATACCGCCACCACCGAGCCGGTCGGTAATCCTGTAGTGGGAGATCGTCTCGCCGATCATCGCGGCTCCCAGGCTGCCTTGAGAGGGAAGACGATTCTATCGCATGCTCAGCGGTCGGCTGTCAGCTATCGGCCGTCAGCGGCTGGCCATCGTCGGTCAGGTGTCGAGAGGGAGCTCCCGGGCTGAGGAGCTCTTTCTGCCGACGAGGTAGATCGCACCGCCGACGATCGTCGCGGCGACGATGCCCAGAGCGGTTGAGATTCCCGGGTTCTTGACCGAGACGCCGATGTAGTACGGGAAGTAGAGGTGTCCGGTGTAATACAAGCCGTAGTGAACGGCCAGCGCGACCACCGAGGCGGCCGCGACCGGCGCCAGCCGCACGTCGTCTAGAAAGGTGCCGAACAGAACCGGCACGAACGCGGCGGCGAAGTAGGCGTAGACTCCGAGCTGAGCGAAGATGATGACCGACAGGTTCGGCGCCACGAGCTGCCACCAGGCGAGCCCGAACGAGAGCACGGCGAGCACGACGATCACGCCGCGGTTGAAAACGAACAGGAAGCGGTCCGAGAGCTCGCCTCCGGTCACCGCGGCGTGTACGTTCTGCACCAGATCCTTGGTGATGATGATCGACAGCGACTGGATGAGCCCCTCGAGGGTCGACATTCCAGCGGCGAAGAGGCCCAAGAAGACGATCACCCCGACGAACCAGGGAAACTCGGTCACGAGATAGGTCGAGATCACCGCGTCCGGGACGATCGTCTCACCGCCCAGGGTGAGGTCGGGAAACCGGAGTCGCGCCCACAGCCCGGTCGCCACCACCAGGAAGAACAGCACCTGGACGGTGATCCCCGCGACCAGATAGCGGTTGACGTCCCGCTCCTCCTTGAGCAGCAGCGACTTGGTGATGATGTGCGGCTGGCAGACGATGGCGATGCCGACCACGACGGTGCAGAAGACCACCTCGAAGGCGTCGCGGAACAGCGGGCTCTGCGGGTTGTAGAGCCGGGCCAGATCAGGATCGATCGCCCGCAGCCGCTCGGCGACACCGCCCAGACCGTCGGCGAGGTGCTCCCAACCGGAGCCCAGCAGGATCACGGCCACGACGATCATGACCAGTGCCTGGATGGTGTTGGTATAGACCATCGAGTTGGCGCCGCCGAACATCATGTACCCGAAGGAAAAGGCCACCAGCACCGCCAGGACGCCGACCTCGTCGAGCTCCAACGACGCGGCGATCACCTTGGTGAGTCCCACCAGGATCATCACGATGAAGGTCACCAACAGCAACGACAGGACGGCGAAGAAGATGGCGTACGGGCGACTGCCGTAGCGTTGTCCGACCCACTGCGACAGGGTGAGCGCCTTGACCGCGCCGCCATACTTCCGGAAGCCCTTGGTGAGGATGACCAGCGACACCGCCACCGAGATCGGCAGCACGACGCAGAGGCCGAAGACCGCCGAGAGGCCGAAATAGGCCACCAGGCCGGGATTGATGATGAAAGTCGCGGCGCTCGTCGTCGAGGCGGCCAGAGCGAGACCCACCGCCACC
>JAWVZD010000486.1:0-2722 GCA_033722395.1 Thermoanaerobaculia bacterium
ACAGTGGATCCGAGATGAGAGCTCGAGTGGGTCAAGGATGCCTCCCGTGGGCTTGGATGATCGATCTGGTGCAGCGGCATCTTCCCACATCGACCACGGGGCGGCGGGCTCTCCCGTCTCGGCGATCGCGTCCAACCGCCCGTTCGCGACATCGAGTCGGACGGAACGCGACTTGCACGATCTCAGCGGTAGATGGTCAGGGGTCACACGACGAAACGGACGAAAGAGAGGTTAGCGAGAATGACGAAGAGCGGAACGACACGAATTCGATTGGAGGAGCGCGACGGTGGAAAGACGGTCGTCGTCACGATGAAAGGCAAGCTCAGCAAGGCCGACTACGAGGTCTTCGTGCCCGAGATCGAGCGCCTGATCGACGAGCACGGCTCGATCCGCATGTTGGTCGAGCTGATCGACTTTCATGGCTGGAGCGCCGGTGCTCTTTGGGAAGACACGAAGTTCGCGGCGCGTCACTTCACCGACATCGAGCGCTTGGCGATCGTCGGCGACAGCAAATGGGAGAAGGGGATGGCGGTCTTTTGCAAGCCGTTCACGACGGCCGACGTGAGGTACTTCGACATCTCCGAGCGGGGGGCCGCGGAAGCCTGGTTGGCCCGCAACGCGGAGTAGAGGTCACGGCACCGCCCGGACAGATCCGGCTCGCCGGCGCGAGCGGCTCCGAGTATGCTGTCGCGGACCTCACGGGGAGAGGCCTTACATGTCGCTCGATCTCGACAGGTACTTCGAACGGGTCGGTGCCGGGCCGGTGGAGACCGATCTATCGGGCTTGGCGCGGCTTCACGCCGCCCATCTGGCGGCCATCCCGTTCGAGAACATCGACGTGTGGCTCGGCCGCGACATCCAGCTCGATCTGGACAGCTTGGAGAGAAAGCTCGTCCGGGGGCGACGGGGCGGGTACTGCTTCGAGCACAACACCTTGTTCGCAGCGGTGTTACGGCAGGTCGGCTTCGAGGTGTCGACGCTCGAGGCGCGGGTGCGTCCGCCGGGCGCGACGGAGCCGCTGCCGCGCACCCATATGGTTCTCGTGGTGACGATCGCGGGCCGGCGGTGGCTGGCCGATGTCGGGTTCGGAGGCGACGGACCGCTGGAACCGGTTACGATCGATGGGGAGGAGAGCGAGCAGGCCGACGCCGCCTACCGGGTCGAGGAGGAATTGGACGCCGTCTCGGTGCTCAGACGGTGCTCGAGGGAAGGGTGGCGGGATCTCTACGCTTTTTCGACCCGACCGGCGCTGCCGATCGATTTCGAGGTCGCGAACCACTACACCTCGACCCATCCGAGCTCGGTCTTCCGCCGGACGCTGACCGTTCAGCGGAGCGATGGCGAAGGGCGACGCATCCTGCGCGGCCGGAGCTACACGCTGCGCCGCGGCTCGGAGGAGGAACGGCGAGAGATCGCACCGAACGAGCTCGGGGATCTGCTGACCCGGGACTTCGGGCTCGGCCTGCGGACGAGCGAGGCGATCGCGCTCGAGGCGCTCGTCTAACACCATCGACGACGGCTGACCGCCGGTAGACGGAGTCGACTCCCCGGCGGCGCGCGATAACATTCCGGCCATGACAACCGCCGCCGCAGTCGTCCTCTCCGTCCTGTTGGTGTCGTTCGTTCTTTTCGTCAGCGGCCGGGTCAAACCCGATCTGGTGGCCATGCTGGTCCTGGTCAGCCTCGTCCTGGCGCGGGTGATCGATCCGGCCGACGCGTTCGCCGGCTTCAGCAGCTTCGCGGTCATCACCATCGCCGGCCTGATGGTGATCGGCTACGGCTTGGAGAAGACCGGCGTCGTCCAGTGGGTGGCGCGGCGGCTGGAGCGGGTCATCAACGAGCGCTACAACCGGCTCCTGCTGGTCAATACCGGCATCCCGGGCCTACTGTCGGGCTTCGTCAACATCGTCGCCACCGCCTCGTTCTTCATCCCGGTGATCCTCCGTCTGTCGAAGCAGATGAAGGTGCCGCAGTCGAAGATCCTCCTGCCGATGGCCTGTGCGGCGTTGATGGGAGCGAACCTGAGCCTGATCGGGGCGTCCCACAACCTGGTCGTCGACAGCCTGCTCGAGGAGGCGACCGGAGAGGGCTTCTCCTTTTTCGAGTTCACCCCGGTCGGTGCGGTGCTGTTGATCGCCGGCCTGCTGTTCATCTTCACTCTCGGCCGCCGGCTCCTGCCCGGCGAGGAGGCGGCGCCGGAGCCGGAGAAGGTACCGATCACCGCCGATCTGGTCGAGGTCTACGAGCTCGAGGATCGGCTGTTCGAGGCATGGGTCTCTGGAGAGGTGGAGGAGGGTGAACTGACGCTCGCCGAGCTCGGCCTGGCCGAAGCCGGGATCACCCCCAACGCTGCCGTACGGGAGGGGGAGAGCCTCATCGTGCTCGACGAGAACCTGGCGCTCCAAGAGGGCGACATGCTGCTCCTCCAGGGACGGGAGGCGGTCGTCGAGAGCTTCGCCGAGGCCCACAGCAAGCTGACCTTCATCGGTCCGCCGAAGGGCCAGGAGAAGTACCCGCTCTCCACGGCCGAGCTCGCCGAGGCGGTGGTGCCCCCCCGCTCGCCGGCGGTCGGCAAGACGGTGCGCGATCTAGATCTCAAAAAGGAGTGGGGGATGACGGCGATCGCCTACTATCGCGACGACCGGCCGCACCGCACCGGTCCCGAGGAGGTCGAGCTGCAGGAGGGCGACAGCCTGCTGCTCTACGGTCCACGCGATCGGAT
>JAWVZD010000487.1:0-2718 GCA_033722395.1 Thermoanaerobaculia bacterium
CACCGACGAGATCCTGCGGCGATTCGACGCCAGCCGGGACGCTCCGGAAAGCGGCAGTTGAGTCACCGGCTGGGCGAGCTGGCAGAGCTCGTCGGGGGGACGGTCGTCGGCGATGCCGAGCTCGAGATCGAGGGGCTCAACACCCTCGAGGAGGCGGGACCGCGGGAGCTGTCGTTTCTGACCAACCCGCGGTATCTCGAGCGAGCGAGGACGAGTCGGGCCGCTGCGCTGGTCGTATCACCGGGTCTCGAGGGGCTGGATCGGGCGCGCCTGGAGGTCGAGAACCCCTATCTGGCGGTGGCTCGGATCCTGACCGAGCTCCACCCGCCGCGTCGGCCGCAGCCGGGTGTCCATCCGACTGCCGAGTTGGACGACTCGGTCGAGCTCGGAGCGGACGTTTCGGTCGGCGCCTTCTGCTCGATCGGCGCCGGCTCGTCGATCGGCGAGGGCACCGTCGTCCACCCGCACGTGGTCGTCGGTACCGAGTGCCGGATCGGTGCCGGTTGCGTCGTTCATCCGCTGGTTTCGATTTACGATGGCACGATTCTGGGGAGAAACGTCATCGTCCACTCGGGCGTCGTCCTCGGCGCCGACGGCTTCGGCTACGCCCAATCGGATCGTGGACACGTCAAGATCCCCCAGGTTGGGCGAGTCGTGGTCGAGGACGAGGTGGAGATCGGTGCGAACTCGACGGTCGATCGGGCCATGCTGCGGGAGACGCGGGTCGGTCGAGGCAGCAAGATCGACAACCTGGTGATGGTGGCGCACAACGTCGAGATCGGGGAGCGCTGCCTGCTGATCGCCCAGGTGGGTGTGGCGGGGAGCGCGCGGCTGGGCGACGACGTCGTGCTCGCGGGGCAGGTGGGCGTGGTCGGTCATATGGACGTCGGCGACGGGGTTCAGGTAGCCTCCAAGTCCGCAATCATGAAGCCGGCCGAGGCCGGTGCCGAGCTAGCGGGAGTCCCGGCGATCGACTCGATGGAGTGGCGGCGTCAGCTGGTTCGGCTCGGACGTCTGGGCGATCTGGAAAAGCGGGTCAAGGCGCTCGAGCGCGAGCTGGCCGACCTGGTGCACGAATCGAACGGAGACGAATGAGCGCCATGCAAGACGAGACCAGGGACATCGGGTGGATTCGGGAGATGCTGCCGCACCGCTATCCGTTTCTCCTCATCGACCGGGTGCTCGAGCTGGTACCGAAAGAGCGCGTCGTGGCGCTCAAGAACGTCACCGCGAACGAGCCTTTCTTCAACGGCCACTTTCCCGACCGCCCGGTGATGCCCGGCGTCCTGCTGGTCGAGGCGATGGCGCAGGCCGGGGGGGCACTCCTGCTCGCTAGCGTCGCCGAGCAGGACCGCAAGCTGATGTACCTGATGTCGATCGAGCGCGCCCGCTTTCGGCGGCCGGTGGTGCCCGGGGATCAGGTGCGCTTCGAGGTCGAGGTCCTGCGGCTGCGCAGCAGTCACGCCAAACTGAGCGGCACGGCGTGGGTCGACGGTGAGGTCGCTGCCGAGGCCACGGTCTCGACCGCCATGGTCGCACCTTGAGGTCCGGCGGAAGGCACGCGAGCGCCGACCCCGCGCGGCACCGTGAACGGGAACCGACACGAAGATGACGACGAGGATCGACAGCACGGCCTCGATCGACCCCTCGGCCGAGCTGGGCGAGAGGGTCGAGGTCGGCAGGCACGCCGTCGTCGGCGCCGGGGTCGTGGTCGGCGACGACTGCTTCATCGGTGCCGCAGCCCATATCGAGGGCCCGACCGTACTCGGACGAGGCAACCGGATCTATCCGAAGGCAGCCGTCGGCTTCGACCCGCAAGATCTGAAGTGGAGTGGTGAGACGGTCCGCCTCGAGGTGGGTGAGGAGAACGTCTTCCGGGAGTTCTCGACCGTGCACCGGGGCACCCCCGCGGGTGGAGGCGTGACCACCATCGGGAGCGAGAACCTCTTCATGGTCTACACGCACGTGGCGCACGACTGCCATGTCGGCAGTCGGACGATCTTCGCCAACAACGCCACTCTGGCGGGGCACGTGACGGTGGAGGACGGTGCCACGATCGGTGCCTTTTCGGCCGTGCACCAGTTCTGCCGCATCGGCTACGAGGCCTACATCGGTGGCTTCACGATCCTCACCAAGGACGCGCTGCCGTACCTGAAGACGGTAGGCCAGAAGCCGGCTTGCTACGGCGTGAACCGGATCGGCCTGACGAGACGGGGTTTCAGCGACGAGCGCGTCGGTCGCCTCGAGGCCGCCGCTCGGACCCTGTTGCGCACGGGCCGCAACACTACCCAGGCGCTGGAGCGCTTGCGAGAGGAGTGGCCGGACGATCCCGACGTGGCCCGTCTGATCGACTTCATCGTCGGCTCGGAGCGCGGCGTCATCCGGACTCTACCGGGCAGCGGGCGCAAACGGGGAGGCTGAGCTGACGGCGGTCGACATCGAGCCGGTGCGCGTCGGCGTCGTCGGGACGGGCTCGTTCGGGCGCAATCACGTCCGCATTCTGAGCGATCTCCCGACGGCGCGTCTGGTGGGGCTCTACGACCGCGACCAGGGCGTGGCGGAGCGCGTCGCCGTAGAGTACGGCAGCCGCGCCTTCGCCAGCCTGGAGGAGCTGGCCGATGCCTGCGAGGCGCTGATCCTGGCCGTTCCCACGGCGGCCCACGCCGAGGTGGGACGGGGTCTGCTCGAGCGCGGCGTCGACCTGATGATCGAGAAGCC
>JAWVZD010000488.1:0-2717 GCA_033722395.1 Thermoanaerobaculia bacterium
AGCCGCTCGGAGCGGGTCACGTGGCGCGGCGCTCGACGGGGTCGCTCAGCGAGGTCGAGGAGGCGCTCGACGTCAGCGTGCTGGTACCGGTCTACAACGAAGAGGGTACCGTCGAGGAGCTGGCGGCGAGCGTCACCGCGGTGCTGGACGAGCGGGACTTGGATTTCGAGATCCTGTTCATCGACGACGGCTCGTCCGATCGGACGGTGGAGAACATCCGCCGGGCGCGCCGCGTCGACGAGCGCGTCAAGCTGGTGCGGCTGCGGCGCAACTTCGGCAAGGCGGCTGCGTTGTGCGCCGGCTTCGATCACTCGCGCGGCCGCATCCTGGTGACGCTCGACGGTGACCTGCAGGACGATCCGCTGGAGATCCCGCGTTTCCTGGACATGCTCGACGAGGAGAATCTCGACCTGGTCTCTGGCTGGAAGAAGCGGCGTCGCGATCCGGCCTCGAAGCGCTATCCCTCGCTGTTGTTCAACTGGGTGACACGGCGCCTGGCCCAGGTCGCGCTGCACGACTTCAATTGCGGCTTCAAGGCCTACCGCCGAGAGGTGCTGGAGGAGATCTCGCTCTACGGCGAGCTGCACCGCTACATCCCGGTACTGGCGAGTCGACGGGGGTTCCAGGTCGGCGAGCTCGTGGTCCGGCACCATCCGCGCCGGCACGGGGTCAGCAAGTACGGCTGGGACCGCTTCTACAAGGGCCTGCTCGACCTGATCACGGTTCTGTTCATCACCAAGTACACGCGCCGCCCGCTGCACCTGTTCGGCGCGCTCGGTCTACTGTCGATGGGCACCGGCTTCGCCATCAACGTCTATCTCGCCATCCGCTGGTGGATGGGGGAGTCGCTGTCGAACCGGCCTCTGCTGCTGCTCGGGGTGCTCCTCATGCTGCTCGGGATCCAGGTGCTCACGACCGGATTGATCGGAGAGATGATCACCTTCAAAGGGTTCCGACGCTCCGACACCTATTCGGTGCGCGAGCTCCTGGAGTGAGTCCCCTGGCACTCGATCTCCTCTTCCTGACACAGACCTTCCCACGGTTTCCGGACGACACGGCGGGGCCGTTCATCCGCGACCTGGCGCGCGGGTTGGTGCGGGGTGGCGATCGGGTCACGGTGTTGGCACCGCACACCGCCGGCCTCGAGCGGTCCTGGCGCGTCGACGGCGTCGAGGTGCGGACGGTGCGCTACGCGCCGGAGGCCTGGGAGGTGTTGGGGTACGGGCGCAGCCTGAGCTCGGACGAATACCCGCGGGTCGGCGCCGCGGCGGTCACGCCGCTCTATCTCACCGCCCTGGCAGGAGCGGCCCGCCGCCTGCTGCGGGAGGGGCGTTTCGATCTCGTTCATGCTCACTGGATCGTCCCCAACGGCATCGCGGCGCTGGGGCTGAGGGACTCCGTGCCGCTGGCGATCGGTCTACACGGCAGCGACGTGTTCATGGCCGAGAAGCCGCTCGTGCGGCCGCTGGCGCGTCGCAGCTTGGCCCGCGCCCGATTGCTGACCGGCTGCTCGCCGGAGCTGGTCGATCGGATCTGTGCCCTTGGTTTCCCGGCCGGACGCAGCCGGGTCATCCCGTACGGTGTCGACGTCGACACCTTCTCGCCCGGACGCGACGCGGGTCGGAGCTGGCGACGGGAGCTCGGGATACCGTCGGCATCGCGTGTCGTCCTGACCGTCGGACGGATGGTGAGCAAGAAGGGCTACGACGTCCTGGTCGAGGCTCTGCCGCGTATCCTGGAGGGAGACGACGAGACTCACGTGGTCTTCGCGGGGGAGGGTGACCGCCGCCAGGAGTGGCGCCGGCAAACGGCCGACTGGGCGGAACGGGTGCACTTTCCGGGCGCCGTACTGCGGGACCGGCTTCCCGATCTCTACCGCGCCGCCGACCTCTTCGTGCTGCCGGCGGTCCACGACCGGCAGGGGAACGTCGACGGCCTGCCGAACGTCATCCTGGAGGCGATGGCGTCGGGCCTTCCGGTGGTCGCCTCGGCGATCTCGGGCATTCCGCTCGCTGTGCGGAACGGGCGCGAGGGCCTGCTGGTGGCGGAGAAAGACGCCGACGATCTGGCCGCGGCCGTGCTGGCCCTGCTGCGCCAGCCCGATCGCCTCGAGACGATGGGGGTCGCGGCGCGCCGCCGGGCCGAAACCGAGCTGACCTGGGACGCGGTGGCGGCGCAGTATCGGCAGGCTTACGTCGACACCCTGGCGGGGCCGGACGGCGGGAGCGAGCGATGAAGCCACCGCTCGGGGGCGAGTCCTGGGCTCGGCGACTGCGCTGCACGGCGACGAACCGGGTCCTGCCGCTCGACCGGCCGGCCTTTCTGTCGGCGGCGGGTCGGCCGTTGGCGGTCGAGTACGAGCTCGAGGCCGATTGGGGAGGTGCGTGGCGCGACCGTCTGGCGGGACGGCCGTGGGACCTATGGCGCTATCGCGAGCTGCTGCCGGTCGCCGATGTCGCGAAGCGAGTCGGCTTGGGGGAGGGCGGCACACCGCTGCTCCGCATCGAGCGCACCGCGCCCGACGGCCTCGAGGTCTGGCTCAAGCAGGAGGCCGGCAACCCGACCGGTTCGTTCAAGGATCGCGGCCTGGCTCTGGCGGTCAGCCGGGCGCGCGAGCTGGGGGCGCCGGGTGTCGAGCTACCGAGTGCCGGCAACGCCGGCATCTCGCTGGCGGCCTACGCCGCCCGCGCCGGGCTGCCCTGCCGGGTGGCGCTGCC
>JAWVZD010000489.1:0-2713 GCA_033722395.1 Thermoanaerobaculia bacterium
GACGGTCCCCGCCATCCGAGGACCGGCGATCTCCTCGATGAAGGTGAAGCTCCCTCCCGGCTCGTCGAAGCTCACCGTCAGCCGGGCGTAGGAGAGGCCGGTGACGAAGGCCAGCCCGCCCGCCGCGGCGAAGGCCACCCAGGCGGCGTTGCCCGCCTGCTGCACGCCCTCGCCGAGCACTGCGAAGATACCGCCCCCGACCATCCCGCCGATGGCCATCCCGCAAGCGTCGAACAGGGAGAGCTTGCCGTTGCTTTCGCCGGGGTCGCTCATCGCCGCGCGCCAAGGTGGAACGGCTGTACTCTACCGTCGATCTCGAAGACGGCCGGTCCCGCGGGTCCCGATCGTCTCTCGGTGGCGAGGCTCGCTCGGCCGATCCTGCGTGCGACTTCCGCAAGGAGACCACCACGGGCGTAGAATAGGAGACTGACCTCTCGATCCTCGCTCTCCGGGCTCCGGACCATGACGCCGAATCGCTGCCGTTTCTGCTCGACGCCGTTGTCACACGTCTTCGTCGACCTGGGCGAGACGCCGCTCGCCAACTCGTTCGTCGACCCCGGCAACGGCGACCGCCCGGAGCCGACATTCCCGCTGACCGTGTACGTCTGCGCGGAGTGCTTCCTGGTACAGCTTCCGGAGCACGAGCGCGCCGAGGAGATCTTCGACGCCGACTACGCCTACTTCTCGTCGTTCTCGGACTCCTGGCTCGAGCACTGCAGACGCTACGCTGAGATGGCGATCGAGCGCTTCGGCCTGGGGCCGGAGAGCCGGGTCGTCGAGGTGGCGTCGAACGACGGCTACCTGCTGCGCTTCTTCGCCGAGCGCGGCGTGCCGGTCCTCGGCGTCGAGCCGGCCGCGAACGTCGCCGAGGCGGCCGAGGAGCGGGGGATCCCGACCCTGGTCGAGTTCTTCGGAGAGGAGAGCGCCCGGCGACTGGCGGCGAGCGGACGGCAGGCCGATCTGCTGATCGGTAACAACGTGCTCGCCCACGTGCCGGAGATCAACGACTTCGTCGAGGGGCTGGCGATCGCGCTCGCCTCCGAAGGCGCCGTCACCATGGAGTTTCCCCATCTGCTACGGCTGATGGAGCGCAACCAGTTCGACACCATCTACCACGAGCACTACTCGTATCTCTCCTTCGGCACGGTGCGCGAGATCTTCGCGGCGCATGGGCTCGAGCTCTTCGACGTCGACGAGCTCCCCACCCACGGCGGCTCGCTCAGGATCTACGCCCAGCACGCCGGCGGCGGACCGTATACGGTCGAGGACACGGTCGACGAGCTTCTCGCGCGCGAGCGCGAAGCCGGCCTGCGCCAGATCTCGACCTACGCCGAGTTCGGCGAGTCGGTGCGGCGCACCCGCGAGGAGCTCCGGCGCTTCGTCGATGAGCTCAAGCGTCAGGGGCACTCGATCGCCGCCTACGGCGCTGCCGCCAAGGGCAACACTCTGCTCAACTACTGCGGTATCGGCACCGAGGCGATCGACTACGTCGTCGATAGGAGCCCGCACAAGCAGGGCAAGCTCCTACCCGGCACCCGCATCCCCGTCAAGGCCCCCGAGAAGATCTTCGAGACCCGCCCCGACTACGTCCTCATCCTGCCCTGGAATCTGAAGGACGAGATCGTCGAGCAGATGGCGGCGGTCGCCGACTGGGGCGGGCGGTTCTTCGTCGCCATCCCCGCGGTGGAGGTCGTCGAGTGATCCTGCGCGAGCTCGAGATCCCCGGCGCCTACGTCGTCGAGCTCGAACGGCTCGATGACGAGCGCGGCTTCTTCGCCCGCAGCTTTTGCGAGCAGGAGTTCGCCACCGAGGGGATCGACGTGCGCATGGTGCAGTCGAACATCTCTTTCAACCGGCGGCGCGGCACGCTCAGGGGGCTCCACTACCAGGCGAAGCCGTTCGAGGAGGACAAGCTGGTGCGCTGCACGATGGGCTCCGCCTGGGACGTCATCGTCGATCTGCGCACCGAGTCCCCCATGGTGACCCGCTGGGTCGCCCAGACGCTCTCGGCCGAGAACCGCCGCGCCCTGTTCGTGCCCAAGGGCTGCGCGCACGGCTTCCTGACCCTCGAGGACTCCACCGAGCTCTTCTACCAGATGTCGGAGTACTACCAGCCCGAAGCGGCGCGGGGCGTGGCCTGGGACGACCCGGCCTTCCGCATCGAATGGCCCGAGACACCTGCCGTGGTCTCGGAGCGCGACGCCTCGTATCCGCGCTTCAGCTACTGAGATCGCCGATGGCCCCCAGCGGAACCCCGGCCACCGACGATGCGGCCGCCTCGATGCGCGCCCTGGCCGAGAGGCTCTACCCGATCTGCCGCTCGATCACCGGCGACGGGGTGCGACGAAGCCTCGCCGAGATGGGTCGTCTCGTGCCGCTCGAGGTGACCGAGGTGCCCTCCGGCACGCCGGTCTTCGACTGGCGGGTGCCCGACGAGTGGAACATCGAGGCCGCCCGTATCGAGGGCCCCGACGGCGAGGGTGTGGTCGACTTCGCCGACCACACCCTCCACGTCCTCAACTACAGCGTCCCGATCGAGGGGACGTTTCCGCGCGCCGAGCTCGACGAGCACCTCTACAGCCTGCCGGAGCAGCCCGATCTCATCCCGTACCGCACCTCCTACTACCAGCCGCGCTGGGGCTTCTGCCTGTCCGACCGGCTCCGCCGCAGTCTCCCGGAAGGCGACTACCGGGTCGAGATCGACTCGCGCCTC
>JAWVZD010000490.1:0-2707 GCA_033722395.1 Thermoanaerobaculia bacterium
CCACCGAAGGTCTCGACGGTTTCCTCGATGGCGTCGCGGACCTGGTCCTCGAAGCGGATGTCGACCGCTAGCGGTAGGGCCTCACCGCCGGCGGCTCGCACCTCCTCGGCGGCCGAGAAGATCGTCCCCGGCAGCTTCGGATGGGGCTCGGTCGTCTTGGCGGCGATGGCGATGTGGGCGCCGTCGCGCGCCGCCCTGAGGGCGATCGCCTTGCCGATGCCGCGACTCGCTCCGGTGATGAAGAGTGTCTTGCCTCTGAGGTCGCTCCGTCTGTCGGACATCTCGCCCCTTTCTCGGTCGCCGAGTGGCTATCATAGACCGGCGCCACGCTGGACCCGCGGACCGCGCCCATCCGGCCGATCCGCACCGCCGACCCAGACGAAGGGAGAGCCGCATGGGGCGATCGATCGAAGAGTTCCGCAGCGAGCGCGAGCGGATGAACCGCCGCATCCTGGAGAGCGAGCACCTCGGCATCAAGCGCTTCTTCAATCTCGACAGCGCCGCCTACCGGGACGGGGCCCTGCCCAAACGGACCAAGGAGCTGCTCGGTCTGGTGGCGTCGATGGTCTTGCGCTGCAACGACTGCATCGACTACCACGTCGACCAGTGCGTCGCGGCCGGTTGGGACGACGAGGCGCTCTACGAGGCGTTCAACGTCGCGCTGGTGGTAGGAGGCAGCATCGTCATCCCCCATCTGCGCCACGCCGTCGACACCCTCGATCAGGTGCGCCGCGCCGATCCGGACGAAGCGGCGGTCCACGACTGAGCCAGCTCCGGCAGGGCCCTCTCGGCCGGCGCGCGCAGCGCCTCGATGCCGAGACGGCTCATCCCGGCGGGCAGGCCGGCCGGGTCGATCGAGGCCACCGGTCGCTGGCGCGCCCGCGCCTGCCGAAGGACGAGGGCGGTGACGCCGACGGCGAACGAGGTGCCGACGAAGAGCACTACCGCCGCCGTCGCCGCGGCCTGCTCGACCTCGGCGAAGCGATAGGCGACGTGATCGGTGTAGAACTCGTCGAAGAAGAGGACGTGGGCGCGCAACGGCGCGTCGCAGCGCGGGCAGCGCGGCAGGGTGCGATCGCTCGGCCGGCGCTCGAACGGCTCGAGATCGATCTCCCGTCGGGGCAGCGAGCCCTGGGGAGCCGCCAGCTCGCAGTCGGCGTCGGCGCTGCAGCGCACTCGGTCGCTGGTGCCGTGGACCTTGATCAGCCGCTCGCTACCCGCCGCTTCGTGCAGGCAGTCGATGTTCTGGGTGACGAGCAGGAAATCGACCTCTCGATCGACGGCGATCTCCTCGATCCGGCGTAGCGCCCGGTGCGCCGCGTTGGGTTCGGCCTCGTCGACGCTGCGGAAGCGCTCCAGGTACCAGCGCCACTGACCGACCGGGTCGCGGCGAAAGTAGTCGTGGGTCGCCAGCTCGACGTCGTGCTGGCGCCACACCGCGCCGGGCTCGCTGCCGCGGAAGGTCGGGATTCCGCTGGCGGTGCTGACGCCGGCGCCGGTCACCACCAGCAGCAGGTCGCCGGGTGACAGGTCGGCGAGGGTCGCGGCGATGCGTTGCTGTTCGGACACGCGGCTCGGGCTAGAGGAAGTAGAGGGTGTCGTCGCGCCGCGGACGACGACGGTAGCCGCTGCCGAGGCCGCGCTTGAAGCGGAAGAACTCCTCCAGTGAGGCGTCGTCGTCGGCATCGTCGAGCTCGCTCTCGAGAGCGTCGGGGTCCTCGCCCGCCTCCAAGCGTGCCAGGAACTCCTCCATGCGCGGTCCGGGCTCCATCCCGGCGGCCTCGCCGAAGCGTCGGAAGATACGCGCCAGTTGGCGCGGATCCTCGCTCTCCTCGACCCCCTCCATCTCCTCGACCATCGACCCCATCAGACGGTCGACGGCATCGTCGTCCATGCCGGCGAACGGATCCTCCTCGTCCCCCTCCGCCGTCCCTTTGAGAGCGGCGAAGCGGGCTGGCCGCCGCTCGAGCTCGGGGCGCTCACAGTGCGGACAGGAGGGACGGCTCTCGGTGTCGACGCGCGCCGAGAAGAAGTTGAGCAGGGTGTTGCAGTCGCTGCAGTAGAATTCGTAGATCGGCATCTCGACCGATTCTATCCACTCACGACAGACCTCACGACCCTTGTCCCCGACCGTCAGCCAGCCGCCGCAGCCGCGGCGTCGCGAGGGCTGACCTGGAGGAGCGGCCGATGGGAGGCGCCACCAAGGTCGCGGCGGGGATTCTGCTGAGCCGGCTGAGCGGCTTCGTGCGCGACGCTTCGCTGGCTTATTACTTCGGTGCCGGCCCCCACGCCGACGTCTTTCGCACCGTCTTGCGGGGACCGAACATCCTGCAGAACCTGCTCGGCGAGCAGACCCTGTCGGCATCGTTCATCCCCGTCTACTCTCGCTTGAGCGACGAGGATCCCGAGCGCGCCGGACGTCTGGCCGGCGCCGTGTTCACCCTGTTGCTGGTCGTGGTGACCGTCCTGGTGATCCTGGGAATCGTTCTCGCCGAGCCGTTGGTGACACTGCTCGCGCCCGGATTCCTGATCGTCGAGCCGGGGTCGACGGATCGTTTCGCGCTGGCGGTGCGGGCGGTGCGGTGGATCTTCCCGATGACCGGGGTCCTGGTGCTGTCGGCCTGGGCATTGGGTGTCCTCAACTCTCACCGGCGCTTCTTCGTTTCCTACGTCGCGCCGGTCGCCTGGAATGCCGCCATCGTTGCCA
>JAWVZD010000491.1:0-2704 GCA_033722395.1 Thermoanaerobaculia bacterium
GAATGTCGGTCAGCTCCCACATCGAGACCACCGCCTCCTGGCGGGTGAGCTTCTCGAACAGGAGGGTCGGGCTGAAGACGTACTCCTTGGTCTGGGCGTCGAGGCGGGCCAGCCACTGGTAGCCGGCGCGGACGTCGCCCGTCTCGGCTACCGAGCGCGCCATGACCATGCCGAAGATGGTGCGCATGGTGCCGCTCGCCAGGGGATCGCGCAGTATGATCTTGCCACGCCAGCGCGGCTCGAGCAGGTCGTCCCAGTCGTCCGGCGCCTCCTCCTCGCTCACCGCCGCGCCGTTGTAGACCAGCACCGGGGTCGCCCGGTAGACGCCCCAGTAGAGCCCGTCGCCGCTCTCGGTGTCGGCCGGCAGGGCGTCGGCCCAGGTCGGCCGATAGGGTGCCAGCAGGCCGTGCTCGACCCCCTGCTCGAAAATGGTGTGCGGTCCGCCGAACCAGACGTCGGCCTGCGGGTTGGCGGCCTCCGAGCGGACGCGGTCGAAGACCTCCTGCGAGCCCATGTCGAGCCAGCGCACGTCGATCGCCGCCTCGAGCTCTTCGTAGCGCTCTTCGAGCGGCTGCAGGATCTCGCGGCCGTGCGGCGAGTAGAGCACCAGCGGCTCGCGGCCGTCGCCGCAGGCGACCAGCGCCAGAGAGAGAGCCAGAAGCGTCAGGCACGGCGCCACGGGGAGGCGGGCTGCCGGCGATCGGAGCGGTCGGCTTCTCAGCATCGGTGACTCCCCATCCTACGTCTCCGCGACCCAGATCTCAGTCGAGCGCCAGCAGGTTGGCGAGCAACCGGTAGGCGCCCGATACCCCGGCCGGCAGCTGGCGAAAGAAGGCCAGCCCGGTGTAGACGTACCAGCCCTCGCCGTACCGGGCGACCAACAAACCCCCCCGCTGCTCCTCCCCACCCGGATCGCGCAGCGCCAGAAGCGGCGTGTAGGCCTCGTCCCAGTCGCTGGCGAAGTAGAGGCCGCGCTCCTGCACCCAGCCCTCCCAGTCCGAGGCGTCGATCCGGTTGGGACGATTGAGCACCGGATGGTCGGGCTCGAGGATCTCGACCGGCGACGCCTCGTCGGTGATCCGGTCGTGGCGCCGCGCGACGTCGAGCCGGTAAGGCGCGAATCCGCCTCGGAAGTAGTCGTACTGCTGGTACTGGACGACGAGCGTACCGCCGCCACGGACCCATTCGAGCAGGCGCTGATTGGCGTCGGCGAGATCCGAGTCGGTCTCGTAGGCGCGCGGACCGATGACGACGACGTCGTAGTGCGAAAGGTCGAGCAGATCGAGGCTCTCACCGCTCAGACTCGCCGGCGGCGCACCGGCGGCGGCGAGCATGCGCGGCACGCCGCGATCCGCCGCCCCGTAGACGTAGCCGATCTCCCGACCCTCGGGCACCACGAGGTCGAGGGCGACGATCTCGGTCTCCGCCGGCACCGGCACGGCGCGCGGATGGACGTGCGGGTAGTCGACCAACGGAACCGCCTGCCTGTACCGACTTCCATCGTCGAGCTCGGCCGTCAGGATCAGCCGGGAGCGACCCGGCTCAGGCTCTGCGGGAGGACGGATCTCGATCTCGACCTCGGCGATGCCACGCGGCTCGGCGATGGCGAATTCGGGCTCGCTCGCCGCCCAGCCAGACGGAGCCGCGACGACGACTCGCCCCGAGAGCGACTCGTCGACGTGCGACGCCAGCGTGACTCTGATCCGGCGAGGCTTATCGAAGGAGACACTCCAAGGCATCAGATCGGCTTCCGCACCGATCTCGAGCCGCGGCACGACGCGAAGCGGACGGCGGATCTCTCCGACCGCCTGGTCACGCCCTCGCCACACCACCTCGCGCTCGACCTCGATCCGGGTACCGGCGACCACCAGCGCCAGGCGCGCCGTGAGCTCGGGCGCTCGTTCCGGTTCGCCGCGCACCGCCTCGGGGAGCTCCCGCCAGTCGTACAGGTCGCCGCGGCGCGGCACCTCGAGATAGTACGGCACCGTCGCTCGCGCTCGCTCGTGCGGTCGCGCCGTAAAGTGACGCCTGACCACGCCGTTCTCCTCGGTCGCCGCCGGCTCGGCCGGCGCGATCGACCAGCCGGGGCGCGCCACCAGATCGACCCCATCCAGCTCGACCGGGTGCGAGCCCGCGTTCCAGACCGACACCTCGATCTCGAGCTCCCGCCCGGACACCGCCGCGCTCTCCGAGGCGACGGCGTCGATCGCCACCGACGCGGCAGCGGCGAGACTGACCTCCGCGATCGAGATCTTCTCCGCCACGAGATCGGCCGCCGCCCCGGCCGGCAGCCGCTCGCGGACACGGCGCAGATCCTCCAGGACACCCCTCAGGACGGGAACGCTCGCCTCGAGCCCCGCGGGAGAGAGCTCGCGGCGTGCCGCGGCCGCTCGCTGTTCCACCTCCTGGAGGAGAGGCTCGATCTCGGCCGCCAGCGCCGGCTCGAGCTCGGCCGAGATCGCCGCCAGCCGTGTGTCGACACCGGCGAAGAGATCGTCCCCCGCCGGCCCGACGCCCCCCGCCACCCATTCGAAGCCCGCCATGCGCGTTCCCAGCGGCTCGAGCATCCCCATGTCCTGCGAGCGGTGCCGGCTGCGCGACGCCATGGCGATCTGTACCATCGAGCGCCCCGACAGCGGCTCGATCGAACCCTGCGAGATCTCGAAGGTGGCCCGCTCCGGATCGAAGAAGGTGCGCCGATAGA
>JAWVZD010000492.1:0-2702 GCA_033722395.1 Thermoanaerobaculia bacterium
CGAGGAGCGAGAGACCGATCGTCGGGCTGAGGCGGTTGGGGCGCAAGATCGACTCCGAGGAACGCCGGGAATCCTACGGTGGCCTCGCACGAGTGTCAACGAAACGGCCACCCGAAACCCCCGCCGATCGAAGGCGAGGCAGGCTAATATCGGTTCGATGCGCGCCTATATCCTCGCCGTGGGAAGCGAGCTACTCGGTCCGGACCGCCTGGATACCAACTCGCTGCGATTGACCGAGGTCTTGGAGCGGGCCGGCGCCGAGTTGCTCGGCAAGCAGGTGGTCGCCGACTCCGTCGCCGACATCTCTAGTGCGGTGAAGCGGGCGATCGAGACGGCCGATCTGGTGCTGGTCACCGGCGGGCTCGGCCCGACGAGCGACGATCTGACTCGGGAGGGCGTAGCGCGTGCCCTCGGCCGGGCGATGCACGAAAGCGTCGCCCTGGTCGAGGACATCCGTCGCAAGTTCCGTCGCCTCGAGCTCGACATGCCGGAGGTGAACCGCCGCCAGGCCCAGGTCATCGAAGGGGCGGAGATCCTCCCGAACCGTCGCGGTACGGCGCCCGGCTTGCGGCTCGAGGAGGGGGAGGCGACGCTCTTTTTGCTACCCGGCGTCCCGGTGGAGCTCGAGGCGATGATCGAGCTCTATCTGGAGCCGTGGTTGGAGAAGCGACGGGGCGACCGCGAGGCCGTCGCCAGCCGCTCGTTGCGGGTCGCTTGCCGCTCGGAGTCCGGGGTCGAGGAGGCACTCGGGCCGCTCTACGCGAAGTTCGGAGGAGAGGCCATCACCATTCTGGCTTCACCCGGTGACATCGAGGTCCGCCTCCGCGCTCTCGGAGCCGGGTCCGCCGGCGAGCGTCTCGACGCCATGGAAACCGAGGCTCGCCGGCTGCTGGGCGACAGCGTCTATGCCGAGGGGCGCGACGCGACGCTCGAAGGGGCGGTCGGCGAGCTGTTGTCGCGCCACGGTCGGAGCGTAGCCACCGCCGAGAGCTGCACCGGAGGCGGGATCGCCGAGCGAATCACCTCGGTGGCGGGCAGCAGCGCCTACTTCCTCGGCGGGGTGGTGGTCTACTCGGACGCCTCGAAGCGGGACCTGCTCGGTATACCGGAGGAGATGCTGCAACGGAACGGCGCGGTGAGCGAGGCGGTCGCCGTCGCCATGGCCCGGGGGGTGCGGCACCTTCTGGAAGCGGATTTCGGTATCGGCATCACCGGAATCGCCGGGCCCGGGGGTGGTCGGGCCGACAAGCCGGTCGGCACGGTGCATCTGGCTCTCGCAACCCCGCGCCGAGGCGACGGCGTCTTGCACCGGCGACTGTCGTTGCCCGGGGACCGGCACAGGGTGCGGCGGCTGGCCGGCCAATGGGCGCTCGATCTACTGCGGCGGGACCTGTCGGGTGGGACGGGTCGATGAGACTGTTCGTGGCGCTGCCCCTGGCGACGGAGATCCGCCGCATGCTCGCCCGTCACACCGAACGCGTCCGCCCCTCTCTGCCCGCCGCGCGGTGGTTGCCGTCGGAAAACCTGCATCTCACCCTGAGGTTTCTCGGCGAGGTGGAGGCGACCGAGCTGGACGCGGCGAGGAAGGCGCTGGCTCGGGCCGTCGAAGGGCGGACGGGGTTCGATCTGGCCCTGGGAGAGCCCGGCCGGTTCCCGCGGCGCGGCCCTCCCCGCGTGTTATGGATCGGCGTCGAGGCCGGAACCGCGCTTTTCGAGCTCCAGTCGGCGATCTCGAGCGCGCTCGAGGAAGCTCTCGACCTCGAGCAGGAGCGTCGCGCCTACCACCCGCACGTGACCTTGGGACGCTGTCGAGACCTCTGGCGTCGGTCCGACGCCGAGCTCTGGACGAACGAGACCTTCGCAGGGACGGGCGAGTCGTTTGGGGTAACCTACGTCGATCTGATGGAGAGCCGACTGAGCCCCGCAGGCGCGACCCATGATCGCGTCGACCGCCTGCCCCTGGAGCCGATGTGTTGAACCTTCTTCTGGTACCGGCAGCGTACGTGCTCGGGTCGATTTCGTGGGGACTTCTGGTGGTTCGTTGGGTCGAGCGCCGCGACCTGCGGCAGGTCGGTAGCGGCAACACCGGCGCCACCAACGTGCTGCGTGTGGCCGGGAAGGGGCCCGCCGGGCTCGTTCTCTGCCTCGACATCCTCAAGGGGACGGTGCCGGTCGCTCTCGGTCGTGCCCTCGACGTGGAAACGCCGATCCTCGGCGCTACCGCCGTGGCGGCTGTCGTCGGTCACATGGTGCCGCTCTTCCACGCCTTCCGGGGCGGCAAGGGGGTCGCCACCGCAGCGGGTGCCCTGGGCGCCCTGCGTCCCTGGATGATCCTGCCGGCCGCCCTCGTATTTCTCGTCGTCGTGGTCTGGACGCGCTACGTCTCCCTCGCCTCCCTGCTGGCCGTAGCGGTGTTCGCCCTCCTCGCTCTGGCCGTCGGCGACTGGGTGGTCGCACCGGCCGGCGTCGTCGCGGCCCTCGTCGTGGTGCGGCACCGCGGCAACATCGCGCGCCTTTGGAGCGGCGAGGAGAGGCGCCTCGGGGAGCGGAGGGCGGCGACATGAAGCGTCTCGGAGTGCTGGGGGCCGGCTCGTGGGGCACGGCGCTGGCGGTCCACTACGCGGAGGCGGGCGCCTCGGTGCTGCTCGGCGCGCGCGACCCAGAAGCCGCGGCCGAGCTCGAGGCGGCGGGTCGCAACGAGC
>JAWVZD010000493.1:0-2687 GCA_033722395.1 Thermoanaerobaculia bacterium
GCCCCGGGGGGGGGCGGCGGGGGGGGGGGCGGCCCCGCCCCGCGCGCGCCCGGGGCGGGGGGGGCGCGGCCCGGCGCGCCCCCCCCCCACCCCCCCCCGCCCCCCGCCCGGGCCCCGGGGCCCCCCCCCCCCCCCCCCCCCCACTCCCCCGTGCTCGGCACCGATGGGGCAGAACCCAGCGCGCCAAAACTCTGCACGCTATGGATTGGGCAAAGCCCAACCCCGATATGACGAAGGCCTAGAAAGCTTCCGCCGTCCGGTAGATCGGCAGGATGTCGACCGGCACGTCCGAGAGGCGGTCGATGGCGTCGAGCATCTCCTGGCGCGGCTGGCCGTAGGTGTCGAGGAACGCCTGCGTGCCCTCGTAGTCGCCCAGCGCCTGGAGCATCAGCATCTCGGCCAGGAGCTCGCGGATCGCCCCGGGGAAGACCTCCGGCACGGTGCGGAAGCGACCCGCCTCGTCGATCTCGAGCGCCCCGTGGTCGAGCAGATAGTTGAACTGCGAGATCACGCCCTGACCGTGCGCCTCGTGGACCCCGAAGCGGGCGGAGCGGAAGAGGCCGGCGACGTAGCTCGGCTCGATCGTGGCGACGATCTCGTCAGCGATCTCGCCACGCTCCGCCAGCGCCAGGATGTTGTAGATCCCCATGACGTCGGCCTTGGCTTCCTCCATGACCGAGTAGAGGTCCTTCAACTCCTTACGGACCTCGGTCTCGCGTCCGTCGATGGTGATCCGGCCCGGCCCCAGGCCGTGCGAGAGCTCGTGATGGAGCGACTCGGCGAAGAAGGCCGCGAAGCTCACGCGCTCGACGTCCTCGGGAACGAGCACGCGCTCGGCGATCGGCACCAGCAGCTTGTCGTACTTGGCGCGCAGCATGTTCCTGAGCATCACCTTCTTCGAGCCCTTGGCCTCGCGCACCCGCTCGTCGTTGGGTAGGTTGAAGGCCAGCGTCTGCACCCCGGCCTTGGTGTCGCCGGCGGTGAAGATCTCGTCGACGACCCGGATCGGGCTCTCGGTGCCCCGGTCCGGGTTCTTGTGCTCGTCGGGGATCGGCAGGTTCTCCTCCAGCCAGGGCAGGAACGACTTGAAGCGCTCGAGCTTGGCCGACTCTTCGGGGATGTCGACGGTGACGAAGGCCTCGAAGGCCGCTTTGTAGCCGAAGAGCTGATCCTCGTAGACCTCGTAGGGGCCGATGGTGACTTCGACCGGGGCGTCCAGATCCATCCAGGCCATGTCGCTCTCGAAGTAGTCGTCGGTCGAGAAGGCCTCGGCGCGGAGCTCGAGGAAGCGCCGGAGCGACTCGTTCTCGGTCGCCGCGGCGGCGTGGAGCAGGTACTCGGCGGCCGGGTCGAGGAACTCCATATAGGCTTCCGCGTAGGGGACGGCCACCAGGCCCTCGCCCTGTCGCCGGATCACCGTGTGGAGCGACTCGAACGTCTCGCGGTCCTCCGGGTGCGCCTCGAGCCAGGCCTCGAACTCCGCCTGCGTCATGCCGACCGGGTAGTAGCCGGCCCCGGGCGGATGAGGCATCGAGCCGATGAACGGCTCCATCTCGGCGAGGCGGTCCCAGGGACCGAAGTTGATGTCGTAGTAGATCTGCGCCGCATCGGAGAGAGCGCCGACCTGGTCGGCCATCTTCGGGTTCCCCACCCAGACCTGGCGCAGGAAGATCTCGTCCATCAGGCGAGCGGCGGCGACCAGATGAGCGAGGGCCGCCATCTCCGACTCCGGCAGGTGCGACAGGTCGGCGGTGATCTCGGTGGGGGAGTACTGCGCCAGCCGCTCTTCGATGTCAGAGGCGACCACTAAGACTTCGTCCGAGCCGGTCGTTGCGGTCTCCTCGGCGCCGCCGCAGCCGGCGGTCAGCAGGACGCCGATCACGAGAGCGATCGGTGCACTCGTCGCAATGCCTTTCATCTCGCCTCCTTCGGATCACCTTCGGAACGGGACGGAAGCTCGCCCGCGTCACGCCGCTGGCTGGGGGATCGTCCTCTATCCCGCGGACGGCCCGCGCATGCTACCGCATTCGGTCGGGCGATCCGGACGACCGGAGCGGCGGGTCGCACCAATCGGGTGGCTCGCCTCCGCTCGGGATGACGCGTCGGGAGCCTACCGCCTCGCCGGCTCTCACCTTCGGTAAGATCGAGCCATGGCGAAATGGCTACTCAAGACCGAACCGAGCGACTACTCCTGGTCCGACCTCGAATCCGACGGCTCCACCGTCTGGGACGGCGTCGGCAACAACCTGGCCTTGAAGCACATGCGCGACGTCGAGAAGGGTGACGAGGCCTTCATCTACCACACCGGCAACGAGCGCTCGATCGTCGGCATCGCGCGCATCACCTCCGACCCGTATCCGGACCCCCAGCAGGACGAAGAGCGCATCGTCGTCTTCGATATCGAGCTCGGCGAGAAGCTCTCCGAGCCGGTGACGCTCAAGTCCGTCAAGGCGGACGACTTCTTCGACGACTTCGCCCTCACCAGGAACCCCCGGCTGTCGGTCATGCCGGTGACCGAGAAGCAGTGGAAACGGCTGGTGAAGATGGGCGGCGGGACGGAGTAGGACGACCCGGAATCACGGGCGACGGCGCGAAGTTCCCGCTGCGATCGAAGCGGCATCGGGATCGTGCGCCTCGATTTCAGTTGACCTCGTCGGAGAGCGGCTCGGCGGCCTGGCGGACCTCGC
>JAWVZD010000494.1:0-2678 GCA_033722395.1 Thermoanaerobaculia bacterium
GATCTCTTTCTTCATCGCTACTCCAGATCGTCTCGAGGCGCCGACACCACGCAACTTCCCTCGCGGAACCCGCGGTTCCGGCGCGAACGGTCATACTAAGTGAATCCGGCGCCGACTGCAACCTGACGGCAGCACCATCCAGGTTGATCTGCGGACCGGCCGACGCGATCAGCCCTCGGTCCCGGACTCGCTCGCGGCCGACCCTTCGGCAGCCGCCTCACCCTCCACCACGTTTACGGTGATCGACTGGCAGAGGCCTTCCGCCTCGAGCGTCCGGTGCTCGCCGTCGCCGATCTGCAGCGTCAGCTTGGTCTCGCCCTCTGGGAGCTGCATCTCGATCTCGCTCGAGCCGTCGCCGAAGTGCACCCATGGTGCAGCCTGCGGGATGACGATGCCCGGATCGAGGCAGTCGGTGTTCACCCCGATGTGGTAGTGGCCCGCACCGTGATGGATCTCCCCATCGTCGACCGGCTCGATGGTGAAGTTTTCGGCGCCGAACTCGAGCTCGACCGGGCTGGTCACCGTGGCACCGTCCTCCGGCGAGACGAAGAAGACGCGCGGCTCACCAGCGGTCGCCTCCTCGTGCTCGGCGTGCTGCATCGACTCCTCGCTCGCTTCCGGCTGGCTCTCGGTGCCGTCGCCGCCCGGCGCACAGGCGCTCAGGGCGACGAGCACGCACAGGACCGAGAGGGATGCTACCCACCGGCCGCCGAGTCCGTTCTGTCGTCCGCTTTCGATCTTCATCACTGTCTCCTCTCGTTGGGTGCAGCGCATGTTAGCAGTCCGCCCGGCGACGCCCTGCGACGCCAGGGGCCGCAACTTGCCCGAGGCCCTTGCCGGACGAACCCGACCCGGAGCGCCGTCGCCGCTCGCTCGGCCGGCTCCGCGCCGGATCACGCCGGATCCCGAGACGCCTCCTCGGCCGTCTCTTCGTCCGACGCTTCGAGCTCGGCATCGCGCAGATCGGCGAGCTCCTTCTCGAGCGCCTCGGTCGCCTCGGCCGGCAGGAGCAGCACGACCGGCCGCTCGGACGAGCGCGCCGGAACGAGCCCGTCGACCGGCGCATACAGTGTCAACGTCTCGCGCGCGCCCTCTCCCTCCTCGTCACCCTCCGCGACCAGCTCGACCGTCAGCCGGGGCGTGGAGAGATCGATCTCCTCCTCGGCCGCCAGCCGCTCGGCCCGCGCCCCGACCAACTCGTAGAGGAAATCGGTCGCCGGGCCGTAGACGATCTTCTCGCCGTCGCGCAGCCACTCGCCGCCGTCGCGCTCCAGGCTCGTCTTGCCGGTGTCGTCCTCGATCGAGGCGCGGTCGATCTCGTAGACCTCCATCCCGGCGAGCTCGTGCGATCGCCAGGCGGCGATGGGGCGCTCCAGGTGATCCGCCAGCGCCGCACCGACGGCGACGAGCTCGCCGTTCGCCCGCAGGTAGAGCGTCTGCTCGGCCGCCGTCTCCCCCTCGTCGCCTTCGGGACGGCTCTCGGCGGTCCCGATCTCGTACTCGAGCGGCGCGGCGCGGTCGGTCAGCACCACCTCGATCACCGCCCGCGGCGGCTCGAGGCCGAGCTCGGCGAGGTCGGCCGGAGGATCATCGACGAAGCGACTCGCCCTCAAGGCGACGAGCGTCGCGAGCAGCGAGTCGACGTGACTCTGCGCGGCCCGGTCGACCATCGGCGCCTCGAGCCAGAACTCGTCACCTCGTCTCGCCAGCAGCATCCGCTCGTCGCCCCGTGCCAAAGAGACCCGCTCGATGGCGGCGCGCTCGCCGAAGAAGAGCTTCTTGTCCCGCCAGGCACTCGGCTCCTTGGTCAGATCGCTCCAGATCGAAGCCGGCACGACGTAGATCTCGCCGCGGCCCTCGACACCGACGATCATGTTGCTCGAGGCCGGCACCTCGGCGCCGATCTCGACGACCTCTTCGCCGCCTTCCGTCACCAGTCGGACCGTGCCGCGCGGCGAGCCGAGACCGGCCTCCTCGCGGTCGGCCTCTTCGAGCGTGCGCTCCGTCTCGAGAGCGACCAGACGTTCCACTAGGCCGGAGACGGCGGTGGTGTCCGCCCTCGCCTCGAGAGGCGCCGTCAACCGCCATTCGGGAGCGGCTCCCGTGTCCTCTTCCACGGCCTCGGAGGCTGCGCTGCGCGCCAGCTCCACCTTCTTGCCGTCCCATTCGATCTCGACGCGCTCGACCTCTCCGGCGTCGATCTTCAGCAGCCGCTTCGCCAGCTCGGCGCGCTCGTCGGTCGACGGCAGCTCGCGCTCGTAGAACCAGACGAACGCTCCCAGTCCAGCCACCAAGAGCGCCAGGACGAGCAATGTTCTCGGCTTCATCGTTGCTACCTCCGCCGTCTGAGATAGACCGCCACACCGGCCGCGACAGCGAGCCCCGGCAGGATCAGCAGCACCAACCAAGTGAGGGTCGAAAGCTCGCTCTCGGTCAGCGTCAGCTTGGTCTGCTCGGGTGTCTTCGGCGGGATGCCGACCAGTGCCTGGCGCTCCACCAGCCAGTTGAAGGCGTTGTTCGCCAACACCCCGTTCGAAGCGCTGCGGATCTGGTTGTTGGAGGCGAAGTCCGAGTCGCCGACGACCAGCAGCCGGGTGCGCGCTGGCGCCTCGTCGACCGCTTCGCTCTCCCCATCCGCCCCGTCAGCGTCACCGCGCCAATCGTCGTGTCTGGATGAA
>JAWVZD010000495.1:0-2676 GCA_033722395.1 Thermoanaerobaculia bacterium
CAAGGCGCGTGGTCTTCGCCGCTCCAAACCCGAACCGAGCGGCGAGGCCGCTCGCTAGGAGGTAACCGTGCTCACGACGTTCGCCACCTCGGTCGGCCTGGCCGCGCTGCTCGCCACCAGCGGCGGCATCACGCCTCCCAATCTCGCGGCCGCGATCGCTTCACAACAGGCGATCGTCGAAGCGTCGCCGACCGCGGCGAGCATCAACGACCTGGCCAATCTGATGGTCCTCGCCGGTCGCTTCGACGAAGCCGAGCGCCTCTACCGCCGCGCTCTCTCGTTCGACGAAGAGGTCACCCGGACGCGCTTCAACCTCGGCCTGCTGCTACAGAGCCGTGGCCGGTCCGACGAGGCGCTGGAGCTCTACCAGACCGTCCTCGCGACCGAGCCCGAGCACGCCTGGGCCCACTACCAGACGGGGGCGATCCACGAGCAGCGCAGTCACTCCTCGCGCGCCGTCGAGTCGTACGCCCGGGCCTTCGCGCTCGACCCGCAGCTCTACTTCGCCGACGTCAATCCACAGGTGGTCGCGAACCAGCTGTTGACCGAGGCCATCCTCGAAGCGGCGCGACTGCGGCGCCGCTCCAACCTGGCTCCGATGCAGTACGCGCAACCACGCGAGATCACCGAACTGCTGCTGAGCCTGCCGAGCCCGGAAACGGCCGCTCCATCCCCGGCGGCCGACGCCGACGCCTCAGGGGTCGAGTCGCAATAGCTCCAGGCCGGCCAGCCGCACCGACGGGCTGCCGATCAGACCCGCCTGCTGAGGCGCGAACGCGAGATCGCGTCCCCGGGCCCGTACCCCGCGAAGCAGCGAGCTCACTTTTCCGGTGAGCGCAACCCCGGTGACCGGCATCCGGGCACTGCCGCCGAGAATCTCGAAGCCGCTCACCGGCAGCGCGAACCGATCGGCCGCCAGATCCATCCGGACCGGTAAGACCGGGTCGAGCAGATAGTAGCCGCGGGACAACGACGCCACCAGCTGGGCGGCTCGCACCGACCCGTCGGGGCGCAGATAGAGGTGTGTCGGCCCCACGCGGGGCTCCTGCCGCCAGCTGTCACGACGGCTGGCCCCTCCCGAGCGGCAACCGGGACGGGTCCTCCACCAGGGCAGCAAAGGCTGTCGGTATCGACCACCCTCGATCAACTCGACCTCGCGCGTGGGCACACCCTCACCATCGACCTCGCTCGCCAGCACACCGCGATCGAGTCGACCGTCGTCGACGATGTCGACTTCGGAGCTGCCCAACGTCTCCGGTCCGCCGAGCGCCGCCACCAGCTCCTCTCCCGAGTCCGCGTCGAACAGCGGCAGCAGTCCTGCCAGAAGATGGATCATCACCAGGGGCGCTAGCACGACCTCGCAGCGATCTCGCGCCACCGCCCGGCCCTCGCTGCGTACCGACAGCACATCGCCCAGGCGCGCCACCAGGCGACGCGGCGACAGATCGGCGAGCTCCCGCTCGACCCATTCGAGTCGCGCCCGAACAGGCCGCCGACCGACGGTCTCCCCAGTGAGGCTCAGCGAGGCCGCTCGCACGCGGGTCGAGGCCAGCACGCCGAGCGAGTTGCCGATGGTGCTCTCGCTCTGGCCGTCCTCGATCCGGATGGCGGTGAGACGTACACCGGTCAGACGGCGCTCCACTTCCCGGGAGAGCGTCTCGGCGAGGGTGCGGATCTCTCCTTCGGAAGCGAGCGCCGCCTCGCTCCGGCGCACGACCCGCCGATCGTCGTCCTCGACCGGCCGGGGCAACCGCACCGGATGGCCGTCCGGCTCGGGCCATCCACCCGCCGGCGGAGGGTCGCCGCTGCCGCAGACGAAGAAGGAGCCCCGGCCGAGGTTGGCGCGGACCGCCCATCCCTCCTCGTCGGCTTCGAGATGGCAGCGTGCGCCCGCTTCTTCGATCAGGCGCCGCGAGCGGCCTCGCTTCAGATAGATCTCGATCTCGTCGGCACCGCTCGCTCGATGCCAACGATCGATGACGCCGGCGTCCAGATCGCGCGGGTTCATGCCTCCACCCGCGCCGCCGCGAGGCGCAGCGCCGGGGCGGTGGCCCAGACCGCCACTCGGTGGCCGCCCTTGGCGCACCAGCCGGCCCCCGAGGGGACCGGCTCGGCGCCGACCGCCTCGACCGCTCCCAAGAGATCGGCCACCCGCCCCTCGATCCGGAACGACCCGACGGCCTCGCCGGGCTCGCCGCCCTCGAGCCGACGGCCGAACGGCACCACCAGCCGGCAGACGCCACTCGTCGGGTCGAGCGATCCCCGACCGATCCATGGAATCCACAGACCTCCGCCCAGGCAGAGCTCCTGATCGTCGACCTGCCCGGGCGGCACCACGAGGTGGGTCGACCGTGGAACCGGCGGGTCGCTCCGCAGGCCGCGTCTTCCGGCGCCGGCCGACAACCCCTCGGAGCGCCGCGCCCAGGTCATGTCCGCGAGCGGCTGCTCCACTGCGCCATCGCGCAGCAGCCAGCGACGCATCACCGGCTGCCCCTCGTCGTCGGATGTGCGCCGCACACCAGTCGGGGCCGAGGCCGGATCGTCCAGGACGCTGAGATCCGAACTCGCCAGGCGCAGCCCCAGGGCCGCCTCGATGCGGCCGCCGAGAGCCAAGGTATCGGCCTCGAGAGCATGCGCCACGGCCTCGTGGAGCAAGATCGCGGCTGCTCGTGGAGC
>JAWVZD010000496.1:0-2668 GCA_033722395.1 Thermoanaerobaculia bacterium
CGACCCGGACCTCCTCCCGTCGCGCCCGCTCGGAGGCTCCGCGACGGCCTTCGTCGACGCCGTCGAGGAAGGACGCGCTCTGGCGCGCTCCCTGGCCGCCGAGGAGAAGCTGCCCGGCCTGTCGCTGGCGGTGGCGCTCGAGGGGGGTATCGTCTGGGCCGAGGGATTCGGCTGGGCGGAGCTCGATAGCCGTACGCCGGTAACGCCGGCGACGCTCTTCCGGATCGGTGGTGTCTCGGAGAGCCTGACCTCGGCCGCCGTCGGGTTGCTATCCGATCGCGGTCGTCTCGACCTCGACGCTCCGGTCGGACGCTACCTCCCCGACCTTCCCGGGGCCACGCGGGTCGTCACCACGCGTCAGGCGATGGCCCACGCCGCCGGTATCCGCTCCTACCGCGGCGAGGAGGAGATCTTCCGGCGCATCGGCTGCGCGGACGACAGCGAGCGCCTGGCGATCTTCGCCGGCGATCGGTTGCGCTTCCCGCCGGGCTCGGCGCGGCGCTACTCGCCCTACGGCTGGGTGCTGGTCGGCGCCGTCGTCGCGGCGGTGGCGGGTGAGTCGTATGTCGACTTCGTGCGGCGCGAGATCCTCGTGCCGCTGGGAATGGAGAGCACCATGCCCGAGGTCGCCGGAGCGAGTACCTCCGAGAGCGCGCACCCCTACTATCCCCGTCTGATGCTCGACCCGCGGTGGGGGCTGCAGGACGCCCCAGCGGTCGATCTCTCCTGCATTCTGCCGGCCGGCGGGTTCCTCTCCACGCCGTCCGACCTGGTGCGCTTCGGCTCCGCCATGACGGCCGGTGGTCTGCTCGAGCCGGCGACGCTCGAGGAGCTCGAGACGCCGGTGCGTACCGACGCCGGGTCCTCTTCCGACTCTTCCGTGCCGTCCGGCGAACAGGCGCTCGGTTGGAGCGTCCGTCGCGTGCCGCTCGGGCCGGACGGGAACCTCTCCCGGATCGTCGGCCGGGGTCTCGAGGCGCCCGTCCGGCGGAGCCTGCTCTCGGCCACCACCGTCGGCGGACAGGTCCCCGGCGCCACCACCTCCCTGCTGCTCGTCCCCGAGCACGGCATCGTCATCGCGGTGGCTTCCAACGTCTCGGGTGCCGAGACGGTCTCGTCGCTGGCGCTCGGACTGGCCGAGATCTTCGTGCGCCGTCCCGGGGCGGGCTGAGACTCGGTGTCGCGCCGGGCTCGCTCAGGCGGGCGCCGCCGCCAGCAGCGCCTCGAGGAGGGCCTCCATCTCGTCGACCAGCTCCTCGTGGTGCCGGCCCGTTCCGGGCCCGGCGAATCCCGAGTAGATCGCCGCCACCCGGCCGTCGCGGCCGATGAAGACCGAGGTCGGGTAGGCGACGACGTCGGTCAGGTCGGGCAGCGTCTCGGCGGCGGCCCGTTTGTCGCTCACCCCGCCCAACAGCAAGGTGAAATTGATTCCGTGGCGCTCGGCGTAGCGCCGCAGCTGGCGCCGGTCGCGCTCCGGGTCGCCGGTGAACTCGTAGGCGATGCCGACGATCTCGAGCCCCTGCTCGCCGTAGCGCTCGTCCCAGGCGGCCAGGAGCGGTGCCTCGTCGTTGCAGTTCGGGCACCACGAGCCGAAGATGTTGACCAGCACCACCTTGCCGTCGAAGCGCTCGTCCGCGCTCGACACGGTCTCGCCGTCGAGACTCTCGAAGGCGAAGCGGAAGAGACCGTCGTCGTTGGTCAGCCCGACCTCGCTCCAGCCGTCGGGCAGGATCTCGGCGTTGTCGGACACGCGCTCGGCGGTCCAGGTGGCGTGGTAGGTGTCGCGCGACCAGAAATCGCCGGCCAGCGTGCCGTCGGGTTGGGCGCGCGCCTGGAAGAGGAAGGCGTGCGAGCCGTCGAAGGTCGACAGCCGCAGCACGCCGCGCTCGTAAGAGCCGGCGAGAAACCTGTAGTCGCCGGTCGGGGTCAGGAAGGTGCCGAGGACGCGCTCGCCCCGCTGGCGGAACTCGCCCCGCGCCGGCTCGGAGCCGTCGTCGTCGACGAAGACGGCGCTCCAGACGCCGTCGACCGATTGGAGCGGTGTGTCGTCCACCGGCTCGATCCCGACCTCGGCGAGCGGCCGAAACCGCGCCGCCTCGCCCTTGGTCGCTTCGAACGGCAAGCGCGAGATCGCCCCCTTGGCCGAGGTGCGCTGCCACGAGCCTCGCATCGATTCGCCGGTCGGGTCGAGCTCGGCCTCGAGGGTCGCGTCGTACCAGTCGATCGACAGCACGACCCGGTTGCCGTCGAGCGAGACGCCGCTCAATTCCGCTACCTCCTCGCCGTTCTCGATCTCGCCGGTGAGCGCGCCGCCCGCTTCGGTGATGGCGAAGCCAAAGGGAAGCTCGCCCCCCGGGGAGATCAGCATCCCGCGCCACTCGCCGACGAGGCTCTCTCGTGGGCTCTCCGAGGCTGCTTCGGGCGCCCCGGCAGGCCTCCCTTCGGGCGTGCCGCAGGCAGCGAGGAGGAGAAGTCCGGCGGCGACGGCCGACCGGGCGGCGGAGTGGAACGCCCGGCGCGAGGCGATCGGATCTAGGTGGCGGCGGCTCGGGACGCTCATGGTGCGGGGAAGTGTAACGCGCTCCGGAGGTCGGCGGGACACGCCGGCGCGACGCGGCGGCGTGACGGGCGCTCGGCCCGAGCGGGCGCGATATTCTCCGACAGGACG
>JAWVZD010000497.1:0-2653 GCA_033722395.1 Thermoanaerobaculia bacterium
AGGACGGCGAACTGGTCGAGGCGAGCCAATCGGGGCCCAAGGGCCGCATGGGCCTGCCCAAGGCCAAGATCGTCGCGCGGCTTGGCGACCCGACCGCGCCGCGCGAGATCCACAAGTACATCAACACCGCGATCGCCAAGAAGCCACAGGCCTACAACAACCTCACCCTCGACGGCCGCTACGCCTACGTGGCGGTCGACTACTGCGGTCTGGAGGTCGTCGACATCGCCGATCCCCTGGCGATCCGACAGATCGGCTGGTGGAATCCCTGGGCCTGCGAGACCTTGGCCAACCTGTGGCTGAACAGCCCCGGCCACACCAACCAGATCGGCCACGACGAGGCGCTCGACCTGGTCTACCTGTCGGCCGGTGACAGCGAGCTCCAGGTGGTCGACGTCTCCGACCCCGCGCGACCGCGCCTGGCGGCGAGCTTCGGTCGGCCCGAGAACGACCGCGGCGTCTGGGGAGCGACCCTGGGTGGCGAGGCCGTCTATCTCGCCTACATCCGTGCCTTCATCCCCTTCAAGAGCACCTGGTCGGGCTTCAAGGCGGTGAGCCGGGTGGGGTCGTCGGTGGCGAGATCCGATGAGCGATAGACTCTCCTTCGAGTCGAACGAGCCGAGCCGATGAGCAAAGCCGAGTGGAAGGTCACCGGTGTCATGCCGACCGTAACCGTCGGCGATCTCGACGAAGCGGTCGCCTACTACCGGGCGCTCGGATTCCTCGAAGAGTGGGCCCATCCGTCGGGCGACTCACCGTCCCACGTCGGGCTGAGTCTCGGATCGGTCGACCTGATGCTCGCCGTATGCGTCGATCCGGCCGAGACGATCCAGCGACAGAACCTCTACATCCTCGTCGACGGGATCGCCGCCTACCACGCATTCGTCCGCCAGAACCTGGGCGAGAGCATTCCCGATCTCGTCGACGCCGACTACGGCATGCGGGACTTCACCATCCGCGATCCTTGGGGTCATCTGCTGACCTTCGGCGAGGGGGCGTGAGGCGCCCGATCACGGACCCGGTCACCGGCTCGATGCCGAAGCGCCCCGCTCATCCGGGCACTCGACAGCGGGGTATCGTGGTCTGCGGTATGATGGCGGGAAGCCACCAAAGAGCGACACGAACGGCCCTGGTCCCGAGGGTCGCGAGATGGGAAGAGGTACCGCCCAGGATCCACGACGCTGGCTTCCCGCGAGCCTGCGCGGGCGAGTTGCGCTCGCCGTCTGCCTGGCTCTCCTGCCGCTCTTCGGGCTGGCTCTGCTGAACTCCTGGCAAGAGCGCCGGCGGGAGATCCGCGCCGCCGAGGAGAGCGCCGTCCGCCTGGCGGAGGTCGTCGGGGTCGAAGAGCGGCGCCTGTTCGACCAGACGCGCGTCCTCCTGACCGACCTGGCACACCGTCCGGCCGTCACGGCGGCCACCGAGCCCGAATGCTCCCGCATCCTGCGGCACACCCTCGATCACTTCGGTCGCTACGACAATCTGGTCTCGATCGAGTTAGACGGTACCGTTTCCTGCATCGCGGTACCGACCGACGAACCGCTCGATCTGTCGGACCGCGAGTACTTCCGCGAGGCTGTCGAGGCGGTCTCGTTCACCTTTGGCTCGTACCGACTCGCGCCGCTGACCGGAGAGCCGGCCCTGGTCTTTGCCTATCCGGTCCAGGACGGAGAGGGAAGAGTCCTCCGCGTCATCGCGGCGGCGATGGACCTACGTCGCCTGTCACGGTTCGAGAAGACGATCGAGGCTCAGCTCCGGCCCCGAACGACGGTCACCAAGATCGGCGCCGATGGGCGCATCCTGGCCCTCGCTCCGTTCGACGCCAGTCGCCTCGGTAGCCGGCCGGTGGCGTTCGAGGCTGTCGAGCCGCTCCTCACGCGGGAAGCAGGTGTGGTGCGGGCCGAGGACGAGGCCGGCGAGCCGTTCCTCTATGCCGTGGCGCGAGCCCCCTATGCCTTGGAAGCGAAGGAGGTCTTCGTGCTGCTGGGGATCCCGGAAGCGATCGCCTTCGCCCACATCGATCGCTTCTGGCTTCAGAGCCTCGTCGGCCTGCTGCTGATCACTCTCATCGCCCTGACGGCCGCCTGGACGGTCTCCAGCTCGACGGTCGCCATGCCGATCGACCACCTACGAGAGGCGGCGCGGCGCATCGCCGCCGGCGAGGTCGATGTCGAACTCGGATCGGTTCGGTCGATCCGCGAGTTCCGCGATCTCGCCGACTCCCTCGAAGAGATGGCGGAGACGATCGAGGAGCGCGAGGAGGCTCTGCGCCGCTCCGAGGCGATGCACCGATCTCTGGTCGACAACGCGCCGTACGCCATCTACACGGCCGACTCCGAGGGTCGCTTCGTGGAGACGAACCCCGCCTTCGTCCGGCTTCTCGGCTACGAGTCGGCAGAAGACCTAGCCGGAGAGGAGGCCTCGCGACATCTCGAGCGTCCGGAGGAGCATCACGACCTCGTCGAGCGCCTCGAAGGCGACCCGGAGGTGCGAGACGTCGAGCTGACCTGGAAGGATCGTGACGACTCGACCGTCCTCACGCGGGGCGCCGCACGCTCGCTTCGGGACGAGCCGGGCTCCACCGCCGCCGTCGAGATGATTCTCGAGGACATCACCGAAGAGCGCCGGCTGCGAAGAGAGCTCCAGCAGGCCCAGA
>JAWVZD010000498.1:0-2640 GCA_033722395.1 Thermoanaerobaculia bacterium
CGGCCGGCGAGCGAACGATCCGGCTCTCCACCTCCGAGCGATCGGTCGTACGACGTGCCGTGCGGGTGCGAGGCTGCCGAGCGGAGTCTATCCTGGAGGTCTGGGGCCAGCCGGGGTGGGCCGCGGCAGGGCGCGTTATGATCGCGGCTCGGACGTTCTCGTACGGAGCACCACACCTCGGGCGCGGATCGTCGCCGGTGCTGGAGCTCGCGACACCGAAGAAGGAGGGATCGATGCTGAACCTGGCCGTGATGCTGGAGCATTCGGCGCGCCGCCGCCCGGAGCGGACGGCGGTCGTCTTCGCCGACCATCGCTTGAGCTACGCGCGGATCGACGCCGCCGCCAACCAGGTCGCCGCCGGCCTCGTCGAGCTCGGCATCGAGCCGGGTGACAAGGTCGCTCTGACCTGCCCGAACCTGCCGTACTTTCCGATCGCCTACTACGGCATCCTCAAGGCCGGAGCTGTCGTGGTGCCGCTCAACGTCCTCTTCAAGCGGCGCGAAGTGGCGTATCACCTCGAGGACTCGGACGCCAAGGCCTACTTCTGCTTCGAAGGTACCGACGAGCTGCCGATGGGGCGGGAGGGCAAGGAGGGCTTCGAGGCGGTGGAGAGCTGCGAGAACCTCTTCGTCGTCACCGCCGATCCGGCCGCCGAGTCTCCGTTCGAGGGGGCGCCGACCCTGGGCTCGTTGATGGCCGGTCGCGAGCCGACGTTCCCCACCGTTGCGACCGCGGCCGAGGACCCGGCGGTGATCCTCTACACCTCCGGCACCACCGGCCGGCCGAAGGGCGCCGAGCTCACCCACTCGAACATGGTGCTGAACGCTCTGTGCAACCGAGACATGATCCGCGCCACGCACGAGGACGTCGGGTTGGCGGTGCTGCCGCTCTTCCACTCTTTCGGCCAGACTTGCGTCCTGAACGCCGGCTTTTGCGCCGGCATGACCGTGGTGATGCTGCCGCGCTTCGAGCCGGGAGCGGTCTTCGACGTCATGGAGAGAGAGAAGATTACCGTCTTCGCCGGCGTACCCACGATGTACTGGGGACTGCTGAACGCCCCCGAGGCCGACGACCACGATCTCGACCGGATCGAGCGGACACTGCGGATCGCCGTCTCCGGCGGGGCGTCGCTGCCGGTCAAGGTACTCGAGGAGTTCGAGAGCCGGTTCAAGGTGCCGATCCTGGAGGGCTACGGGCTCTCCGAGACCTCGCCGGTGGCGTCGTTCAACCAGCTCGATCAGGAGCGCAAGCCCGGCTCGATCGGCACTCCGATCTGGGGTGTAGAGATGGCGGTGGTCGACGAGAACGACGAGCCGGTGCCGCCCGGCGAGCGCGGCGAGATCGTCATCCGCGGGCACAACATCATGCGCGGCTACTACCAGCGGCCCGAGGCCAACGCGGAGGTGATGCGCAACGGCTGGTTCCACTCCGGTGACGTCGGCACGATGGACGAGGACGGCTACTTCTACGTCGTCGATCGCACCAAGGACATGGTGCTCCGCGGCGGCTTCAACGTCTACCCGCGCGAGGTCGAGGAGGTGCTGATGAGCCACGAGGAGATCTCGCTCGCCGCGGTGGTCGGCGTACCGGACGACAAGCTGGGTGAGGAGATCAAGGCGTTCGTGGTCCTCAAACCCGGCTCCGAGCTCGGCGCCGAGGAGATCGTCGCCTGGTCGAAGGAGAACATCGCCGCCTACAAGTACCCGCGCCTGGTCGAGATCCGCGACGATCTGCCGATGACCGCCACCGGCAAGATCCTCAAGAAGGAGCTGCGCCAGGAGTAGGCGCCGCCTCCGAAGTCGCGACGACGACGAAAAGACCGTTCGGAGAGAGACCGAACCGAATCGACGCCGCCGCAGGCTCGAACGAGCCGTGGGCGGCGAGAAGGAGACCGACGATGGCGATCGAAGAAGGCGAGAAGGCTCCGGCGTTCACCCTGCCGGACCAGGACGGCAACCCGGTGTCGCTGGCCGATCTGGCCGGCCAGGACGTGATCCTCTATTTCTATCCGCGCGACGAGACGCCGGGCTGCACCAAGGAGGCCTGCGCCTTCCGCGACCTGTGGGACGAGATCGAGGCGCTGGACGCCGTCGTGGTCGGCGTCTCCCCCGACTCGAGCGAATCGCACCGCGAGTTCGTCGACAACCACGATCTGCCGTTCACCCTGCTCGCCGATCCGGACAAAGAGGTGATGCAGGCCTACGGAGCGTGGGGCGAGAAGACGATGTACGGTAAGAAGACCACCGGCACGATCCGCTCGACGGTGTGGATCGGCCCGGACGGCGAGGTGGTCAAGCACTGGCGCCGCGTCGGCAACGCCGCCAAGCACCCCGAGAAGGTGCTCGAGGCACTCGCGGCGCGCCGCGTCTGAGCGCTCAAACCGTCTCGAGCAGGATCTGCTCGATGCGATAGGCGTGCAGGTGGTCGTGGATCGCCGCGTGCCGCATCATCACGAAGAGGTCGTAGCGCGAGTACTGCGGATGGCGGGCGGTACGCGTCCAGTCGGCCGGCGCTAGCTGGCGGAGTCGGTCGACCAGCCGCTGCCGATCGCGCCCGAAGCGCTCGAGCTCGGTGTCGAGATCGCGCGCTAGCAGACCGCCGCTCTCGTGATCCGTCGGCGGATAGTAGGCCGCCAGAGCC
>JAWVZD010000499.1:0-2620 GCA_033722395.1 Thermoanaerobaculia bacterium
TCGACGGCGGAGCGGAAGCCGCGGAAGCCGGAGCCGCCGAGGAGCTCCGACAGATCGACGATCTCCAGCCCGAAGCGCAGGTCGGGACGATCGCTGCCGTAGCGCCCCATCGCCTCCTCCCAGCTCAGGCGCGGGAACGGCCGCTTCGCTTCGATATCGGCCAGCGCGAACACCCTCTCGAGCAGGCCCTCGACGAGCTCGATCACGTCCTCCTCGTCTACGAACGACATCTCGAGGTCGATCTGGGTGAACTCCGGCTGCCGGTCGGCGCGCAGATCCTCGTCCCGGAAGCAGCGCGCGATCTGCGCGTAGCGCTCCATGCCGGCGACCATGAAGATCTGCTTGAAGAGTTGCGGCGACTGCGGCAGAGCGTAGAAGCTACCGCGGTGGATGCGGCTCGGCACCAGATAGTCGCGCGCCCCTTCCGGCGTCGAGCGCGTCAGGATGGGAGTCTCCAGGTGGACGAACTCCTGCTCGTTGAGGTACTGGCGCATCTCGAGAGTCGCTCGATCGCGCAGCATCAGGTTGCGCTGCAGCGCCGGATCGCGCAGCTCGAGGTAGCGGTACTTGAGCCGCGTCTCCTCGCTGGCGTCGACCTTGCTCTCGGGGGTGACCGGCGGCGCCTCCGAGCGCGCCAGAACGGCTCCCCGAGAGGCCAGCACCTCGACCTCGCCGGTGGGCATGTCGGGGTTGACGGCGCCCTCCTGCCGCGCCACCACATCTCCCTCGATCTCGATCACCCACTCCGCCCGCACCGGCGCGAGCGCCTCGGCGACGGCGGGATGATCCTCCTGCCGCACCACGACCTGCACGATGCCGCTCCGATCGCGCAGATTGAGGAAGACCACGCCGCCGTGATCACGGCGGCGTTGCACCCAGCCCTTAAGGCAGACCGTCCGACCGATGTCGTCACCCCGCAACGCCCCCGCCCAGCTCTTCTTCATGACCTCTCCTTCACTCCGGATGCGGCATCGACCGCACTCGCCAGGCGTCCGGCGAGCTCGCTCCGCGGCACGGTCACCTGCTCTCCGCCGGTCAGCTCCTTGAGGGTCGCCTCACGGCGCGCGATCTCGTCTTCGCCCAGCAGGATCACCCACTCGATGCCGCACCGGTCGGCGTGCTTGAGCGACTTACCGACACCGCGCTCCGGGCTGTCGAGCAGGATCCTGAGCCCCGCGCTGCGCAGCTCCTCGGCCAGTCGGAGGGCCTCGGTGCCGCTACCCTCCCCGATCGGTACGACCATGGCGTCGACTCCGCTGTCCCGACCGAGCGGCGAGTCGTCCGGCAGGGTCTCGATCAGTCGGTCCTGGCCGATGGCGAAGCCGATCGCCGGGATCTGCGGGCCGCCCAGCTCGGCGACCAGGTCGTCGTAGCGCCCGCCACCGACGAGGGAGTCCTGGGCTCCGAGCTCTGCCGAGACGATCTCGAAGACGGTGCGGGTGTAGTAGTCGAGGCCGCGCACCAGCGAGTCGCGGCGCGACACCGCCACGCCCTGCGCCTCGAGCGCCGCGACGACCGCCTCGAAGTGGGCGCGGCTGGCGGCGCTCAGGTGCTCCTCGAGGCGGGGCGCACCGTCCAGCACCTCGGCGTCCCGCTCCGCCTTGGAGTCCAGGATGCGTAACGGATTCGTCTTCAGCCGCCGCCGGCTGTCGGCGCTCAGAGCCTCGCGCCGGGGCTCGAGATAGGCCGTCAGGGCGGCGCGAAACGCCGCCCGCGACTCGACGTCTCCGACGGTGTTGATCAGCACCTCGAGATCGGCGTGACCGAGCTCCCCGAGGAAGCGCATCAGCATAGTGATCAGCTCGGCGTCGGTGAGCGGGCCCTCGTCGCCGACGATCTCCGCCCCGATCTGGTGGAACTGCCGGTAGCGGCCCTTCTGCGGCTTCTCGTAGCGGAAGTACGGGCCGACGTAGTAGAAGCGCTGCGGCAGCGGCCAGGAGCCGATCCCGGCCTCGACCAGGGCCCGCACCACCGGTGCGGTTCCTTCGGGCCGGAGACTGAGCTGGCGACCCTTGCGGTCGGTGAACGAGTACATCTCCTTACCGACGATGTCGGTCGACTCCCCGACGCCGCGCACGAAGAGCTCGGTGTGCTCCAGGATCGGCGTGCGGATCTCGCCGAATCCGTAGGAGCCGAAGACGCGCCGCGCCACCGCCTCGACCTCGGCCCAGCGCTCGGCCTCGTCCGGCAGCAGGACGCGGGTCCCCTTGACCGCTCGGATGCGATCGCTCACGACACCACCTCGGGGCCACCGAGGCTCGCGTAGCGCTCCTTGAGCGCCAGATAGCGGTCGCAGATCGCTCCGATCCGGTCGCGCTCGGCGTCGCTCAGCGGCCGCACCACGCGGGCCGGCAGACCGAGCGCGAGTTGTCCGGCCGGCACGCGCAGTCCGGGTGGTACGAGGGCACCGGCGCCGACCTGGGCGCCCGCCTCGACGACGGCACCGTCGAGGACGCGCGCACCGATGCCGATCAGGGCGCCGTCGTCGATCGTGCAGCCGTGGAGCACGACCGCGTGTCCGACCACCACGCGCCGCCCCACCGTCAGCGGATGCTCTGCGTGAGTGACGTGGAGGACCGAGCCGTCTTGGACGTTGGTCTGGGCACCGATACGGATCCGA
>JAWVZD010000500.1:0-2617 GCA_033722395.1 Thermoanaerobaculia bacterium
GCACCGAGCTAGCGTCGCAGGAAGCGTCGCAGCTCGAAGCGCGCCTGCGGAGCGCGGAGTCGAGGGTCCACTCGCTCGAGGACGAGAAGGCCCGCATGGAGGCCCAGTTCGAAGAGCTCGAGCGCCGCGCCCGCGATCAGGGGCTGGAGGAGGCCGAGGAGACGCGCAACTACATGCAGCGATTCGAGACCGAGGTGGAGCTGGTCGACCGCCGGCTCGCCGAGGCTCGAGCCGACGTCGCCGAGATCTCCGGCCGCCTCGACCGCAAGCTCGAGGACTTGAGAGCGTGGCAGGATCTCGTCGACCGCCGCTTGAGCGGCCAGTGAGGGGGAGCGCCTTTCGACGCCGGCCCGTACCACCGGGCGAGCGCTCCTGGGCGGATCGGTAGAAGGATCCTCGCCGGCCGCAACTCGGATCACTGCCGCGCGAGACGGTCACCTGCTACGTTGGCCGATCATGCGGTCCGACTCGTTCCGCTGCGCAGTGCTCCAGATCTCGCTCCTCGGTCTGATGGTCTCTTCGTCGGCCGCGGCGAGCGAGCCGATGCTGCATCACCAGGAGCATCCGGAGAGCTCGCCGATCCTGGCCTCCTACGACTTCGAGGCTCCGACGCCCTCGGGGCCCGACACCCACTGGATCCGGCAGCGGGACGGTGGAGGCGTGGCGTTGTCCGACGCCTTCCGCGTCCACGGTGAGCGCTCCTTGCACGTCTCCGAGGTGCCCGGCAATCGCGATTTCGCCGAGTTCCTCGCCTACTTCCGCGAGCGCGACGAGGGCCTCGTCTTCGTGCAGTTCTACCTTCTGCTGACCGACCCCGAGCAGAGCTTCAACTTCGGCCTGGCGGGGCCCGGCTGGTTCCTGAGCACAGGCGAGGACGGCCATGCCGTCTGGCTGCAGACCGACCAGGGTCTCTTCCGCCACCGCCGGGCCGACGGCTGGGAGGAGCTTTTCGAGCCGCGGCCATTCGCCTGGTACTTCATCGATCTGGTCTACGACGTCGACCGGGGCACCTATGCGCTGCGGATCCACGAGGAGGGTCTCGAGGAGCCCCTGGTCGACTTGCGCCGCGTCCCGAGTATGAATGGCCACCCCGGCTCCTCGGTCAAGTACTTCTCGCTGATCGGCGATCTCGAGGACGAAGGCCGCTTCGATTTCTTCGTCGACGATCTGCTCATCGCCACCCATCCGGAGGTAGTGCAGAAGCCGTTCGTCGCACCCGGGCGACGAAGCTTTTTCGTCGAGACGCTCGCCATGGCACCCCGCCGCCAGCTGTCGAAGACCGAGCGCGAGGATCTGTTCTGGCAGGCACGACGGTGGCTGGACGCACTCTCGGGACCGAGCGACTCGATCGCTCTCGACCGACTCGAAGCGGCCGCCGACGAGGCGTTCCTCTCCGGCCACCTCGACCTCGCCGGCGAGATCTACCGCCGGCTCGGCACCTATGGCGACCGCGACGCCCGCATTCTGCTCAAGCTCGCCGACGTCGCCCACCTCGAGGGCGACGTCGAGACCGAGCGCAGGCTGCGAGAGAGCCTCTACGGACGCCTCGACTACGAGGCCGACTGACGCGAGAATAGGCTCGGGCGGCGTACCGGGGCGGAACCGGCGGGTGCAACCGTTCCCACACTCGTCCGGTCCCATCGAGCGACGGGCACCGATGTCGTCGGCGCCATCCGCCCACTCAGCGCATGACAGGAGGTCCAATGTCTCGCATCCCCAAGCTCTTGGCTTTTCTCATCGTCGTTCTGCTGGCAGCGACGACCCCGGCTAGCGACGATTCGACGCAGCTGGCAGAGCGGATCGACGCCTATGTCGATCCGTTCGTCGAGATCGGCCACCTTTCCGGCTCCTTGCTGTTGGTGCAACACGGCGAAACCGTCTACGCGGGCTCATTCGGCCTCGCCGATCGCGAGCTCCATGTTCCCATCACCGCCGCGACTCGCTCTTGCATCGCTTCGATCACCAAGCCGATGACCCAGATCATCGCGCTCGACCTGCTGGAGAACGGCCTCATCGGCCTGGACGACCCCCTTTCGAAGTGGATCGCAGACTTTCCTCACGGCGACGAGATCACCCTCGAGATGCTCGCCCATCATCGGGCCGGCATTCCCCACCGGCTCACCGACTCCGATGAAGAAGCGGTCCCTCGGAGCGCCGCCGACATGGTCGAGCTGGCGCGTCGGGCGCAACTCGACTTTCCCCCGGGCGAGAAGACCTCCTACAGCTCCGGCGGCTACTCCGTCCTGGCGCGGGTTCTCGAGCTCGCTACCGGGAAGAGCTACTCCGACCTGCTCGAAGAGCATGTCTTCGCGCCGGCTGCTATGAGCGACTCGGTCCATCCGTCCGGTTACGAGATCATCCCGAATCGGGCTTCGAGCTATCAGTTCTCCGACGACGGGCGGCTGGTCAACACGCCTCTGAAACACTACTCGTTCCTGGTCGGGGCGGGATCCGTCTTCTCGACGCCCCGTGATCTGGTGCGGATGATGCAGAGTCTGGTCGAGGGCGCCTATGGCGAGTTGGCCCGCCAGGAGTTGCTCGACGACGAAGGCATCCAATGGGCCGGAAGGACCAACGGCTACCAGGCGTTCGCCGACTACGAGCTCGAGATCGACAC
>JAWVZD010000501.1:0-2613 GCA_033722395.1 Thermoanaerobaculia bacterium
GGTTGAGGTATTCGATGTTGGTGTCGCCGGCCAGGAACCACAGCAGCTCGTGGACGATCGAGCGGGTGTGGAGCCGCTTGGTGGTCAGCAGTGGGAAGCCGTCGGCCAGATCGCAGCGCATCTGGTAGCCGAAGACCGAAAGCGTCCCGGTGCCGGTGCGATCCGACTTCGGCTCGCCCCGGTCGAGGACGTGCTGGAGGAGGTCCAAGTACTGGCGCATCGGACAGGCCGAAGCGTACTGGCGAACCGGTCGGCGATCAACTCCGGCGGATCGGGTCGGCCAGAGGTACGCTCGTCGGAGGGCGATCCCGCAGATCGAAACCGGGCCTCCGACCTGCTGCGGTCAGAGGTCGACGAAGGTCACCGGCAGGGAGCTCGAGGTCTCGACGCCGTCGCCCCTGAGGGTGACGACCAGGCGGTAGTCGCCCGGCGGGACGCCGCTCGCCAGCAGATGGGCGGTCAGGCGCTCTCCGACGCCGCCCGCTTGGCCGCGGCGGTCGAGCTGGACGGTGATGTCGCGGTAGATGCGTCCGTCCGAGCCGAGCAGATGACCCTCGGCCTCGACCTCGAGCGGCAGCTCGTGGCCGACCAGGAGCATCGGGATCCGCTGGCCGCTGACCAGGCGCGGCCGCGAGGCGGGAACCAGCGGCCGGCCGCCTCCCATCAGCGGATAGTCGAAGCTGTCCTCCTCGTACTCGGCCAGGGCGACCAGCCACTGGTCGTCGGGCTCGATGAAGAACGGCGGCAGCAGAGCCGGCTCCAAGGCGCCGTAGTCGGGCACGCGAATCTCGCTGACCGCCAGCCCGGTGTCCCCGGTGCGAGCGTTGCGGACCAGGGTACGGATCTCGTAGGTGCCGGGCAGCAGCCGGAGCTGCCCGAGGAGTTTGAAGCCGGCGTCGAGCCGGTAGCCGACCTTGTAGAGATCGAGGCTCACCGCCTGCGAGAAGTAGTCGCGGATGCGACCCTCCTCGTCGAAGGCGTAGGTGTAGATCTCGGCCGGAACGATGTTGTCCTGCTGGCCGGCGATGAGGCCGGTGCCGTCGATCTCGATCGCGGTGAGCACCGAGGCGTCCGCCTCGCCGCTGGGGAAGGCGGCGGCCAGCATCTCGGTCGAGATCGTGCCGCCCTCGTGGCCCGCGACCAGCAGCTCGGCGTTGGCCAGCTGCCGCTCGAGCGGCGCGAGCTCGGCGAAGGAGCGCCGGGCGTAGTAGCCCGGCCGGTGGGAGAGATCGACCCCCTTGCCGACGTCCTTGAGCTTGATCCGGATCGGGTGGTAGCTGCCGTCCATCGCCACGTCGCGCGGGCGGAAGGAGACCACATAGGTCACGCTGGTGCGCTCGAGCAGATCGTCCATCGCCTGGCCGAGGTCGTTGAAGTTGCGATAGAACTCGCCCCCGGTCTGATCGGCCATCAGGAACAGGCCGTCGTGGCCGCGGCCGAGCGGCTGGGTGTCGAACGAGGCGCCGGCGACCCGCGTCTCGGCGGAATCGCCGGCGGCGGCCAGGCCCCCGACGTCGACCGTGTGGATGGCGCAGTCGCTGCGATTGAAGCCCTCCAACATCGCCAGCAGGCTGCCCTGGACGTCGGAGGCGCCGAAGCGCTCCTCGGAGTCGACCCGCCAGGTCTGGCCGAACTGGGCGCTCTGGACGATCTCCTGGATGCGCTCGGTGTTCTGGGTGCCGAAGACGATGTCGGAGTCGAAGCCCTGCGAGAAGAGGACGATCTGCTTGCGGCCCGAGACGCTGTCCAAGAGCTTGGCCAGGCCGTCGAGATTCGTCGACAGGTCGACGATCTGTTGTTTGGCCTGGTCGCGGTTCGAGCGAGCGTTCATCGTGGAGAGGTCCTTGAGCTGCTCCATCAGCATCCGCATGAGGGCCTCGCGCATGTTCAGGTCCGGGGCGCCCTGGCCCTCGCCACCGACGAAGGATTGGCTCTCGGTGGCGGCGAGATAGTCGCTGAAGATCTCTTCGTATTCGACGACGGCGAGGCGCAGCGGATCGCGGAACCCTTCGTGGGGATCGACCAGGCCGAGATCGTCGAGCGCCGCCACCAATTGCGCCCGGTCGCTGGTGAAGCTCATCAGGATCTCGATGCCGCGGCTCTGTGAGTAGGTCGCCACCGCCACCAGGTCGGACGGATGGAGCCCTTCACGGGCGACGTCGAGCGCCGCCTCGCGGGCGCGGACGATGCCGGCCGGCAGCGAGTTCGAGAGGTCGAACAGGAAGACGAAGTAGCGCCGCGCACTCGGCGGCACCGCCGAGCGCGCCACCTCGCCGGAGGCGGCCGGGAAGGCGGCCAGGTCGTAGACGTCGACCGCGACGACCTCCTGCTTCTTGCGGCCCTCGAGGATCTCGAAGTTCTCGGCCGTGAGCCCCCGCACCGGCTCGCCGTCGCGACTGACGTGGACCGGGATCTGCACCAGAACGACGTCGGCGCGCTCGCCGAACCGACCGGTCTGCGCCTCGCCCGGCGGCTGGACGGCGAGGAAGACGAGGAGGGCGACGGCCGAGAGGACGAAGAGACGGGACATGGGGATCCTGGGCATGACGGGGCTCCTCACTGCTTGCGACTCAGTCTACAGCGGCGGCTGGCTGACGCCACCGTGCGGTAGGA
>JAWVZD010000502.1:0-2608 GCA_033722395.1 Thermoanaerobaculia bacterium
ACCCTCGCGAAGATCGTGCTCGTAGAGGCTCAGGATCTCTTGGCGCTGCTCCAGCAGTTGCTCGCGTATCTCGTCCTACGGCAAGCCGTTGTCGGCATTGCTATCGGCTTTCTTCGTCGTCGCCACCACTTCCTCCCGTCGGCATCGCGGCCGAGTTCGGCCTCGGCGTCGTCATAACGGCTCCCGATGGTACTTTATTCCGCCGAGGATCGACAATGCCCGGTAGAGCTGCTCGTAGAGCACCAGGCGGGCCAGCTCGTGGGGCAGGGTGATCGGGCCGAACGACAGTCTCTCTCGCGACGCCACCAGGACCTCCTCGGACAGCCCCAGGTCGGAGCCCACCAGAAAGCAGACCGCGTGGGGCCATTCTTCGTTGAGCTTCGCCAGCTTCCGCGCCAGCTGTTTCGAGGAGACCGCCTTGCCGCGCCGGTCGAGGGCGATCGTCCAGCTGGGCTCGGGCAGCGCCGCCAGCAGGGCCTCGCCCTCGGCCCGCTGACGGACCGGTTCCGGTCCGCCGGCTTTGGCGAGCACGGGGAGGTCGCGGATCTGGCGCAGCGGCTCGACACGGCGCCGGTAGCGCCCACACAGCGACTCCCATTCGTCGCGGCGATGCCGCCCCAGCCAGGCGACGACCAGCTCCCGTCCCATCTGGCCCGGCAGCCTACCAGCCATCGAAGGCGGCATGCGGCCGTTCCGTGCTACGCTGAACGGCCCATGGCGCGTTCGAGCGAAGAAAAGCAGAAGGAACGCCGCCGCAAGAAGCTCGTCCAGGGGCTGCTCATCGGCGGTGCGGCGGTCGGCATTCCGGCGCTCGTCAATGCCATCGTCGCCCGGCGGCGCCAGCGTTTGCCAGACCCGACCTGGGGGCGTACGCAGCGCTATGCCTGGCATCTGGGCGAGATCTCGTACCAGATGCTCGGAGAGGGCGACCCGGTGGTCCTGGTGCACTCGTTCGGACCCGGTCACGACTCCGAGGAGTGGCGCGCGGTCGGCGAGATCCTCGCCCGGCGGCACCGCGTCTACGCGCTCGACCTGCTCGGTTGGGGCCTCTCGGACCGTCCTCGGCTCACCTACGACGGCGAGCTCTACATCGAGCTCCTACGGGATTTCCTCGTCGACGTGGTGGACGAGCGTGCCACCCTGGTCACGGCCGGTCTCACGGCGGCCTACGCCGTCCAGCTCGCCGCCGATCATCCGGAACGCGTAGCGGCGCTGGCGCTGGTCACGCCGGCCGGCATCGAGCTCTACGGCGAGGAGCCCGACCTCAAGGACGCGCTGGTCTACGGGCTGCTGCGGTTGCCGATCATCGGTACCTCGGCGCTCAACATCTACACTAGCCGCGCCTCGATCCAGCACCACTTGAAGCGCGAGATCTACGCTGCGCCGGAGCGTGTCGATGCCAGCCTGGTCGAGCATCACCACGCCTCGAGCCACCAGGCCGGCAGCCACTCGGCGCTCGCCGCCTACCTCTGTGGCTACCTGAACCATTCGGTGCGGGAGGTTCTGCCGCGCCTCAAGGTACCGCTGTGGATCGCCTGGGGCGACCGCGCCACCGCGCCCCCGATCGAGTCGGCCGACCACTGGATCCGCAACGTGCCCGAGGCCGAGCTCGAGGTGTTCAACGACACCGGCAACCTGCCGCACGCCGAGCGGGCGGCGCGCTTCAGCCAGCGACTGGACCGCTTCCTCGGCCACCTGACCGAGCCGGCGCCGGCCCCCTGACAGCCGTCGTCCTCCCTAGAGGACCCTCGCCGGTCTCCAGCACGGCGCCCCACCTCCCAGAGATCCACCACCCCCCGACCCGAGACCCACACCCCCTTTCCGGGTACACTTCGCGCCATGACGAGCCAGCGCTTCCCCGAAGTGCCCGGTGGATATCCGTTCCCCGAGCTGGAGCGCGAGGTGCTCCGGCGTTGGGAGCGCGAGCGGGTCTTCGAGCGCACGCTCGAAAAGCCGGCGGAGAACGGCGAATTCGTCTTCTACGAGGGACCACCGACGGCCAACAACGTGCCCCACGTCGGCCACGTCGTGACCCGGGTGATCAAGGATCTCTTCCCACGCTATCGCACCATGCGCGGCTACCGCGTGGCCCGCAAAGCGGGTTGGGACACCCACGGTCTACCGGTGGAGATCGAGGTCGAGAAGGCGCTCGGTTTCTCCGGTAAGGAGCAGATCGAAGAGTACGGCATCGCCGAGTTCAACGCCCGCTGCCTGGAGAGCGTCCACCGGTACGAGCGGCAGTGGCGCGCGATGAGCGAGCGAGTCGGCTACTGGATCGACCTCGAGCGCGCCTACTACACCTACGCGAACCGCTACGTCGAGTCGGTCTGGTGGTCGCTGGCGCGGCTGTGGCGGCAAGGCCTGCTCGAAGAGGGCTACAAGATCCAGCCGTACTGCGCCCGTTGTGGCACGACGCTGTCGAGCCACGAGGTGGCGCAGAACTACCAGGACACCGACGACCCTTCGGTCTGGGTCCTCTTCCCGGTTCTGGCCGGCCAGCAGGTCGAGACGGTCGACGGCGAGAGCTGGGAAGCTCCCGAGGACCTGCACCTGGTCGCTTGGACGACGACCCCGTGGACGCTGACCGGCCACACCGGCCTAGCGGTCC
>JAWVZD010000503.1:0-2601 GCA_033722395.1 Thermoanaerobaculia bacterium
CTGTCTCGGCGGAGGCGAGGCCACGGCGGTTATCGTCGAGCGGGAGGTCGACGAGAGATTAGCCGTCGCGGGACCAGGTCGCGGCGGCTCGCCCTGCGGGCATTGGTGGCAGCCATTGTCGCCCAGCCGTTGGCGGCGCAGGAGGACCCACCCGAGTCGCAACCCCCGGCCCAGGAGACCGGACCACCGGACGCGCAGGTCCCCCCGTCGGAGTCACCCTCACCGGCCGCCGATGAGCCGACTTCGCAGCGTCCGGCCGTCGAGCGGATCGAGTACCAGCTGCCGTTGCCCGCCGAGCGCGGGGGCGGCAGCGTCAGGGGATCGGCCGATTCGCTGGAGTTCCTGCGCGACACCTACGCCGTGCTCGAAGGCTCGGTCGAAGCGCAGTACCGCAATCAGACCATCCGCGCCCAGCGCATCGAGATCGATCTCGAGACCATGGTGGTGACCGCGATCGGCGGCGTCATCTTGGACGAGGGACCGAATCGGCTGAGCGGCGAGAGCATGGTCTGGGATCTGGAGACCAATACGGGAACGTTGTCGGAGGCTTCGGGCTACATGGCGCCCGACATGTACTTCCGGGGCGAGACGGTCGAGCGAGTCGGCGAGGACGCCTATTCGATCAGTAAGGGTCGCTTCACCTCTTGCCCCGGGGAGTCGCCGCTGTGGAGCTTCGGCGTCGGCCGGGCTCGGGTGCGTTTGGAAGGCTACGCGCGGGCGCGCAACGTCACGATGCGGGCGAAGAAGCTGCCGTTCCTCTACGTGCCCTACATCCTCTACCCGGCAAAGCGGGAGCGCACCTCGGGCATGATGATGCCCCACTTCGGCTACTCCGAGAACAAGGGGTACTCCCTCGGCCTGGCCTACTTCCAGACGCTTGGCAGGAGCTACGACACGACCTTCTACGTCGATGTTTTCTCGGAGGACTTCCTCGGCGCCGGCAACGAGATTCGCTACGCTCCCAGCCAGGGCACCAACGGCGAGATCCAGAGCTACTTCGTCGACGACCCGGAGAGCGACAGCCTGCGCTGGCGGGTGAACTGGCAGCACTTGAGTCAGAACCTCCCCAGAGGACTGAGGGCGGCGATCAACTACACCAACTTTTCCGACTTCCGCTTCTTCCGTGATTTCGATCGTGATCTGGTTCGCATCACCATCCGCACCCTCTACTCGGCCGCCTACCTGGCCGGCAGCTGGGGCCCGCATTCGGCCAATCTGTACGTCGACGATCGGGAGGTGCTGGGACGGGGCGATCGAGAGAACCTGACCCAGAACCAGCTGCCGGAGTTCGAGTACCGGCTGCGCCAGACGCAGCTCGGGAAGCTGCCGCTCTATCTGCAGTTGAGCTCGGGACTGCACTACTTCAACATCGAGCGCGATCCCGATCTCGACAATCAGTACGGGCGCGGGTACCTCTTCCCGACGCTGACGCTGCCGTTCGGCTCGCTGCCCTGGCTCAACGTCAACCTGAGCGCCACGGGGCAGTACACCTACTGGACCGACAGCGTCGATACGGATCCGATGGCCAGTCCCACCGACCTGACGGGGGAGAGCATCGACCGCTTCATCCCGAGCTACGGGGCGCAGATCGTCGGTCCGTCCTTCTCGCGCGTCTTCGACCGACCGGTCGGGAGCTTCTCGAAGTTCAAGCACGTCATCGAGCCGCGCTGGTCGTACTCCTTTGCCGACTCGTTCGACGATCAGGACCAGGTGCCGCTCTTCGACGAGATCGACCGGGTGCGGGGCATCCATATCGGCACCTTCGCCTTGGGCCACAAGCTCGTCGCCAAGCCGGAGGAGGATCCCAACAACCCCTACTCGTCGGCGGCGCGAGAGATCATGTCGTTCGAGATCGCCCAGAGCTACAGCTTCGACGACGAGCAGCCGCTGCAGATCTCGGTCGACGGCATGGAGGTCAAGCAGTCGAGTCCGGTCTTTTTCAGGTATCGGTTGAATCCGTCGTCCTCGACCAGTCTCCAGACGTCGTCGACCTACAGCACGATCTACGACCGCTTCCTGCAGCACTCGCTCTCGGGCCGCTTCTTCTTCGGCGCACCGCCGGGGTCGGGACCGGCCGCGAACAACCCGTTCTCGCAGGGACTGGGGCGCCACAATCTCGGTCTGTCGTGGGGTCTGCGTCACGATCCGGAGAGCGGCGACACGCTGAGCAATCAGGTCGGTCTGTCGAGCGGCTTCAACTTCGGGCGCTATCTGCTGCAGGCTTCTTTCAACTTCGACTTCGGCCCCAAGGGCGAGTCGGACCGGCCGATCGTCCAGCAGCAGCGCTACTTCCTGCAGCGCACGGGCAAGTGCACGACCTGGTTCGTCGAGCTGCGCGAGTACCAGAACGCGAACTTCGAGAATCGCGAGGTCCGATTCACCGTGTCGCTGAAGAACATCGGCACCTTCCTCGATCTCGGCACCGGCTCGGGCTTCGCCCAGAACCAGAGCGGCTTCAGTTTCTGAACGAGTGTCGAAGGGACACGAGTGAAGGCTCTGATCCTGGCCGGGGGTACCGGCTCCAGACTCCGGCCGCTGACCTACACGTCGGCCAAGCAGCTGGTGCCGGTGGCCAACAAGCCGGTGCTCTTCTACGGTCTC
>JAWVZD010000504.1:0-2601 GCA_033722395.1 Thermoanaerobaculia bacterium
CGACGACCACTTGGAGCTCCTCGAGCAGACGCTGCTGCCGCGCCAGGAGGTATGGCTGCCGTGCCGTCGACCGGAGGAGGTCGCCGACGCCATCTATCGCTTGGCCGTGCGGGGCGCGCCGGCGATCGGCGTCGCCGCCGCTTACGGTCTGGTCCTGGGTTTGCAGACCGCCGGGGACACGCCGCTCGCCGAGCGCTTCGACGAAGTGGCGGAACTCCTCGGCGCCACCCGGCCGACCGCCGTCAACCTGCGCGGGGCGCTCGAGCGCGGCCGCGAGGTCCTCGAGCGCCACCGCGACGAGCCGCACGAGCGGGTCATCGAGGCGATGCTCGACTGGGCGCACCGGCTGCACCGCGAGGACATCGAGGCGAATCAGCGCATCGGTCGCTTCGGAGCGGAGCTCTTCGGGCCCGACAGTCGGGTGTTGACGCACTGCAACACGGGCGCCTTGGCTACGGCCGGCTACGGTACCGCTCTCGGGGTGATCCACTCGGTCTTCGACGCCGGCAAGCTCGCCTCGGTGTGGGTCGACGAGACGCGACCGCTGCTCCAGGGGGCGCGCCTGACCACCTGGGAGCTCAAGCGTCTCGGCATCCCGTTCCGGCTGGTGACCGACTCGAGCGCCGGCGCCCTGATGTCTAGGGGTCAGGTCGACCGCATCGTCGTCGGAGCCGATCGGATCGCCGCCAACGGGGACGTGGCCAACAAGATCGGCACCTATCCCCTGGCCGTGCTGGCCGACCGGCACGGCGTGCCGTTCTACGTCGCCGCTCCGCTGTCGACCATCGACCGTTCTACCGCGAGTGGCGCCGACATCCCGATCGAGGAACGCTCCCCGGAGGAGATCACGCGGGTCTTCGGCACCGACGTCGCCCCCGACGAGATCGAGGCCGCCAACTACGCCTTCGATGTCACACCGGCCGAGCTCGTCACCGCCATCATCACCGACGTCGGCGTCCTCGAGCCGCCCTACGAGGAGTCGATCGCGCGAGCGTTCGAGCGCGCCGGTGGATCGGATTGAGAGAGTCGGACGAAAGGACTCGGATGGACCAGGAGCCCGAACGATGAGTCGACGCAGAGCCGCCGCGACCCTGTTGTTGCGGCCGTTCCAGACCTTCTTCCGCCTCGAGTCGGCGAGCGGGATCCTGCTCCTGGCGGCGGCTGTCGTAGCGATCCTGTGGGCCAACTCGGCGCTCTCCGAGAGCTACTTCGCGCTCTGGCAGACGCCGGTCACGGTGGCCGTGGGCGGCCTGGAGATCGCCAAGCCGTTGCTCCTGTGGATCAACGACGGGCTGATGGCGGTCTTCTTCTTCGTCGTCGGTTTGGAGATCAAGCGGGAGATCCTGGTCGGTGAGCTGGCGACGCCGAAGAAGGCCGCGCTCTCGGTTCTGGCGGCTGTCGGTGGAATGGCGGTGCCGGCAGGGATCTACGCCTTCATCAACCGCGGCGGCGAGGGCTTGGCGGGCTGGGGCATCCCGATGGCGACCGACATCGCCTTCGCCCTCGGGGTGCTGGCGCTCCTGGGCAGCCGTGTGCCGGTGGCTCTGAAAGTCTTCGTGACCGCGGTAGCGATCGTCGATGATCTCGGCGCCGTGCTGGTGATCGCGGCTTTCTACACCGCCAAGCTGTCGCTCGGAATGCTCGGCGTCGGGGCGGCCTTCCTCGTCGCCCTGACGGTGCTCAACCTGACCGGGGTGCGCCGCACCTGGCCGTACGCCCTGCTCGGCCTCGGCCTGTGGGTGGCCTTTCTGAAGTCCGGAGTCCACGCCACCATCGCCGGCGTGCTACTCGCCTTCACCATCCCGGCGCGGCGCCTGATCGACGCACCGGCCTTCCTCGAGCGGGCGCGCAGGTACGTCGACGAGTTCGCCGACGACGTCGAGCCGGGACTGACCGAGCCGACGGCCGACCAACGGGACGCTCTCCACTCGCTCGAGCACGCCGCCGAGCAGCTCGAGACCCCGCTGACGCGGCTCGAGCACGCCCTCCATCCGTGGGTGGCGTTCTTCATCATGCCGGTCTTCGCGCTCGCCAACGCCGGCGTCGCCCTGGGGGCCGGCATGGCCGAGACGGTCACCAGCGCGGTCTCCCTCGGGATCGTTCTCGGCCTCTTCGTCGGCAAGCAGGTCGGTATCTTCGCTTTCGCCTGGCTGGCGGTGCGCTCGGGGCTGGCGGCGCTGCCGGCCGGGGTCGCCTGGCGGCAGGTGTGGGGCGTGGCACTACTCTGCGGTATCGGCTTCACCATGTCGCTCTTCATCGCCGGACTGGCCTTTCAGGATCCGCAGCAGCTCTCGGCCGCCAAGGTCGGCATCCTCCTCGGCTCGCTCGTATCCGGCTGCGCCGGCGGCCTGGTGCTGCTGTCCCGCCGCAGCGGGGTCACGGCTCCTTAGGGGATCGTCGGTGGTTTCGGCCGGCGGTCGTCGGTCCCGGTGGGTTCGATTCCCACCTCGGATCGACACCTCGACGGTAAGCGGTCTGGTTCTATTCGGGCTATGGTGCAGGAGAAAAAAATGGTGGAGGCGGTGGGAATCGAAGGTCGCTCCGCTGCGCTTCGCGCCCTTCGGGGGGTTGCTGGTGGGGAGGGTTGCCACCCTCCCCCGA
>JAWVZD010000505.1:0-2594 GCA_033722395.1 Thermoanaerobaculia bacterium
CGAAGCGCTCGAGGACGCCCTCGATGGCCTCGGTCAAGAGGGCTCGCATCGGCTCGCCGGGGTCGGCCAAGGCGCGGATCAGGCAGCGTCCGAAGTCGGTTGCGTGCTGGCGCCGCAGGATCTGCAGCGGCGGCAGCACGAAGGCCCGTACGACGCACTCGAGCTCGGGTCGAGCTCCGCCGGAGAGGCAGGCGTCGAGGAGTTCCCGGCGCTGCCGGTTGATCGGTACCAGGCGCCGTTCGAACACCGAGCGCACCAGGCCGTCCTTCGATCCGAAGTGGTAGCTCACCGCGGCCAGGTTGGCCCCCGCCGCCTCGGTGATGGCGCGGACCGACGCGGCGTCGACACCGTACTGGGCGATCAGCCGTTCGGCGGCGTCGAGGAGGGCCTGCTTCGTGCTCTCCGGCGTCGCCGTCGATCGATCGGCCGCGCCGGGCGGCGAAGCAGCGGATGGCGATTCGTTCGAGGTCATCAGACGAAAAAATCAATCAAACGTACGTTTGATATTATCCCGAGGCTGGTTCCGTGGTCAAGCCGTTGGATGACGGCGTCTAGATCCCGCTCACCGGTCGCCGTCCGCGATCTGGTTGCGCTCGCTTGCGGGGACCAGGAGCCGGGCCAAGACCAGACCGGTGACGATGCCGAGGACGACGGGATGCTCGGCGACGAAGCGCAGCGGCCCGAGTGCCGCCTCGCTTCCCGGTGGATGACCGAGCGCCAGATGGCTGGCGACAGCGGCGAGCGTCGCTACGGCGGCCAGCACAGCGCTCCGGCCAGCGGCCCGCGACCACTTCGAGCGGTTGGCGAGGGACGCGGTCTCCGGCTTCCATCGCGACAGCGCTGCCGCGACGAGGGAGAGGCCGACGGCCGGAAGGGCCGCCAGCAGCGCCGGCGAGTAGATGTCGGGCATCGAGCCTCCGCGGGTCGACCGATGACAGGATAGTCGATCGGTGCGACGAGACCTCCTAGCGGAAGAGGGCCGGCCAGATCACCGCGTCCAGCACCGCGGTCTGGAAGCAGAAGGCGACCAGGCCGAGGACGGCGAGGCGGTAGTGGACGGTGCTGCGATCGAGGTCGGAGACGACGAGGGCCGCCAGCAAGCCGAGCGAGCCCAGCCCGACGAGGGCGAGATCGAAGCGGATCAGCCACCATAGCGCTCGGCTCGGTCGGTCGAGATAGGCGAGGGTCAGCGGCATCCAGGCCGCCGAGGGCACCAGGACGACGGCGTAGAGCCATTCGAGGAGCGGAAAGCCGAAACGTCCGAAGAAGCGGACGCCGGCGGTCGGGACGCGTAGCAGGACGAAGCTGGTGAAGCAGAAGTAGCCGGCCGCCGCGGCCAGCATCGAGGCGGTGTAAAGCGGCCGTAGCGCCAGCGGCACGCCACCCCAGAGGGCCGCGGCGCTGCCAGTGTGCGATGCCAGACCGATGCCGTAGCTGGCGAGGACGGCGAGGCCGCCCAGGACATTCAGGAGAACGAACCGCAGTCGTGGCGAGGTCATCGGTTTGCCGAGCCGTTGATGGCGTAGTTTCGCACGCCCGAGGCGCGCCGGATGCGGACGAAAGTCCCGCCGTCGTGTCAGAGATCGGACCACTCGGCGCACCTGGTCGACGAAGCGTTCCATCGTTCGGGGTCTCCGGTGCTCGTTAGGCGACGGGCCTCGGGGGCCCCGGCACTCTCGCGCTGGGCTCGGCGCCTGACGTCGAGTCCGCGCCGCCCGGGGTGCTACGCTCGGCTCCGATCGCGAGCGCTCCGAGCATGGCCCTGGACACGCTGAAGTCGTTCACCCGCGAGACGCTGAGCCGTTTCGTCGAAGATCGCTGCCCGCGGATGGCGGCCGGTCTCGCCTTCTTCACGGTCTTCTCGCTGCCGCCCCTGCTGCTCATCCTGCTGTCGGTCGTCGGAACGATCTCCGGTGACCAGGAGGTCGAGGCCCGGCTGATCGAGCAGATCGCCGCCCTCATCGGCGACACTGGGGCCGCGGCGGTCGAGACGATGGTACGCAACGTCTCTACCGACTCCCGCGGGCCGCTGGCCGGAACGCTCGGCGCGATCGTCTTGCTGTTCGGCGCTACCGGTGCTTTCGCGCAACTCCAGCTCGCCCTGAACGATGCGTGGGAGGTGGCTCCCGATCCGAGCCAGGGCGGGGTGCGGAACTTCTTGCTCAAACGGCTGCTGTCGCTCGGTATGGTGCTGGCGATCGGCTTTCTGCTGCTCGTATCGCTGGTGGTGAGCGCGGCTCTGGCGGCGTTCGGCGACTGGGTCTCCGTCTGGCTGCCGGCATGGGTCTCGAGCGGCCTGCTGATGACCGCGAACGCGGCGTTGTCGTTCGCCCTCGTGGCGCTCCTGTTCGCGGCGATCTTCAAGGTGCTGCCGGACGCGCGCATCGCCTGGCGCGACGTCTGGGTCGGCGCTGTCCTGACGGCTCTCCTGTTCGCCGCCGGCAAGTCGGTCATCGGCCTCTATCTCGGCCGCAGCGACCTCGGCTCGACCTACGGCGCCGCCGGGTCGCTGGTGGTTCTCCTAGTGTGGATCTACTACGCCTCGCTGGTGCTGCTCCTGGGGGCCGAGGTTACACAGGTGTGGGCTCGTCGAG
>JAWVZD010000506.1:0-2594 GCA_033722395.1 Thermoanaerobaculia bacterium
GAGCTTTCGCCCCGGAGTCGGATGGAGGCGCACTTCTACGACGGCTCGGCGGTGCAGCTGGCGCGCAAGCTCAAAGACCTGGCCGAGAGCCTGGAGGTGCACGGCAGCGTCTGGGGGGCGACGCGCGAGCGCTGCTCGGAGCTCGGCCGGCGCTTCTGCTGGCGGGATCACGCCCCGCGGCTCGACCGGGCCCTGAGCACGGTGAGCGAGCGCTCGGGACGACTTGACAGGGTGAAGGCCGGGGATACACTGTGAAAAAGCGACCGTCCGATCGACGAGCAGCCGGACGACCAGCCCCGGCTGGCTCGCCGCAACGTTTCGAGGGGAGGAGCATCCGATGCTCGCCGACGCCAGAGAAACCGTTCCACCCGGTTGTAGAGAGTTGGTCGAAGCCCTGGAGGGGGCGGCAGCGCGGTCGAGCGTCAGCGCCATCACCGCCGAGATCGAGCAGGTCTTGGCCGAGATGGCGAGTAACGGCTCGATCGAGCTGCCCGACGAGCTACGCCGTCCCTGCTCCGACTCCTACGCGCGCCGGCTGATCTACCGCAGCGAGGAGCCCCCGTTCACCGTGCTGGCGATGGTCTGGGCGCCCGATCAGGGCACTCCGGTGCACGATCACGCCGGCATGTGGTGCGTCGAGGGCGTCGTCGAAGGGTCGATCGAGGTGGTGCAGTACGAACTGGTCGAGCGCGACGGTGCGCGCTGCCGCTTCGAGGCCCAGGAGACGGTCGAGGCGGGCGTCGGCAGCTCGGGCCGGTTGATCCCGCCCTTCGATCACCACACGATCCGCAACCCGGCGGCCGAGGAGTGTGCCGTCACCGTCCACGTCTACGGCGGCGACATGGTCGAGTGCAAGATCTTCGAGCCGGTCGGTGACGGCTGGTACGAAGAGCGCGTTCGCGAGCTCTCCTATACCTCGTAGGGCCCCCGGATCCGTGCCCTGGATGACCTCCCCCGAGGGCGGCCATGCGCCGCTGTCGACGGCCGTAAGTGCCGTCGTGCCCGTAGTTTGATAACCTCCGCGCGCCATGGCGCCGAAGAAGCCGAAGAAGATCTCGATCGCCCACAGCCCGGACTCCGACGACGCGTTCATGTTCTACGCCATGACGCAGGGACGGCTGGATACCTCCGGGCTCGACATTCGCCACGTGCTGCGCGACATCGAGACGCTCAACCAGGCGGCCTTCAAGAGCCGTCACGAGATCACCGCCCTGTCGCTGCACGCCTATGCCTACGTCTACGACCGCTACGCCCTGATGCCCTCCGGCGCCAGCTTCGGCGACGGCTACGGACCGGTGGTGGTGGCTCGCCGGGAGCTCGAGCGGGGCGACCTCGACGGCGAGGTGGTGGCGATCCCGGGCGAGCTCACCACCGCCCACCTGGCGCTCAAGATGTGGAACGACGCGGTCGAGACCGAGCTGGTGCCGTTCGACGAGATCCTGGACGTCGTCGCCCGCGGCGACGCGACGGCGGGTGTCGTTATCCACGAGGGGCAGCTGACCTACGACGACGAGGGCCTCGCCGCGGTCGTCGACCTGGGGGCGTGGTGGAAGCAAGAGACGGGGGGGCCGTTGCCGCTCGGCGCCAACGGGATCCGCAAGGACCTGCCGCACCGCCTGAAGCAGCGCCTCTGCCGGCTGCTGACCGAGAGCATCTCCTACGGCCTGGAGCACCGCGACGAGGCGCTGTCGTACGCTCGCCGGTATGCCCGCGGCATCGAGGACGATCCGGTGCGCTCCGATCGCTTCGTCGGCATGTACGTCAACGATTGGACGCGCGACTACGGCGAGGCCGGCCGGCGGGCGGTGCAGGAGCTGCTCGACCGGGGGCACGCCGCCGGGATCCTGCCGCAGCAGGTGACGGCGGAGTTCGTCGAGCTCGACTGAGAGGGTTCGATCGAGAGGTCTCGATCGAGAGGCCCCTCCGGCGCTCACCTCTCCCGGTCGCGAGTCTCCATCTCGAACGGGTGTGGCAGCAGCTCGGCCAGGTCGTGCCGGCGCTGCTCACCGGCCGGATTGACCAGCAGGATCGGCAGGCGCGAGGCGAACTCGGCGAGGCTCTCGCGGCAGGCGCCGCAGGGCGGCTGCGGCGGGCTCGATTCGGTGGCGACTACCAGGGCGGTGAGGTCGACCGCCCCGGCTGCGACCGCCCCGGCCAGGGCGACCCGCTCGGCGCACAGGGTCAGTCCGTAGGCGCGATTCTCGATGTTGCAACCGGTGAAGACGCGTCCGTCGGCGGTCTCGAGTGCGGCGCCGACGCGGTAGCGGCTGTAGGGAGCGTAGGCCTTCTCCCGCATGCCGACCGCTTCGTCGGCGAGCGCCTCCCAATCGGTCATCGGGCCAATCTAGCACGCCGTTCTCTCGCCCGACGCTGTGATAGCTTCGGCAGCGCGTCCGACCGTAGGATCGATCGACTCTCCGGGAAAGGAAACGAAGCTCGTGAGCGCAAGTGGGTGGAAACCGTCGCCGCCGGATCACGGTGAGAAGATCCTCTGGCAGGAAGGCAAGCTGGTCATCCCCGATCATCCGATCGTGCCGTTCATCGAAGGGGACGGGATCGGTCCGGACATCTGGCGGGCGACGCGGTTCGTCCTC
>JAWVZD010000507.1:0-2593 GCA_033722395.1 Thermoanaerobaculia bacterium
CCATCTCCTCGACCCCCCGAGTCGGGAGGTTCGGCGGAGAGGCCGAGCGGAGAGACCGGGTGGCGCGTAGCGGGCGCGTACCGAGCTGGTCACGAGCCGCGACCGGGCGCCGAGCCTAGGAGTCGTCCTCGCTGACCTGGATGGTCTCGAGAAAGACGAGCAACTCGTTGATCTTGCGGTCGACGCGCTCCTCCGAGCTCTCCGCGGTCGGCTCGTCATCGGCCAGCGGACTCTGGAAGACGTCTCCCCAGACCGGCATCTCGCGACGGCCGTGAGCACGGACCTCCTTGCGCCCGTCGATGATCTCCCTGAGGCGCTCCTCGGGCCACTCCCCGTAGCGTTCCTCGATGCGCGTCAGGTCGGCCGGCTCGATGGTGAGGAACTTGGCCACACTGCCGTTCCCCTTCCCCTCGTCGCCGTGGCAGCTGGCACAGTAGAGACGGTATGAGACCCTCCCGTTGGCGGCCAGGAATCCGCGTCCCTCCTGGCCCTCCGAGGGGGGAACGAGCCATGCCACCGTGACGACGGCGGCGACGGCCAGCGTCAGGGCCGCGACTCGACGATCCGCGTACATGAGCTCCTCCTTTCGAGCAGGCTCCGGTTTCGCACCTCGCCCACGAGCCCAGGCTAGCGGCTGACCCGAGAGCCCGCACCGCGTCAGCGGGTAGGCACCGTCGCTCGGCGGCAGACCGACCCAGCCGTCGCCCGGGGAGAAGTGCGACGGTGCCGCCAGTCTATCGCGCCGCTCGATACTCCACCTCGACCGGGCGCCTGCGCTCGGCCGGAACCCTTGCTCAGCCGGGTGCCGGCTCGGCCAGCAGCTCCTCGACCTCGGCGCCGATCTGCTCCAAGCCTCCCGCCAGGTAGTCGCTCGGCGGGCCGAAGCTGATGCGCAGGTGATCGGGCACGCCGAAATGCTCGCCCGGGACGACCAGCACGCTGCGACGGCGAATCAGGCGGTCGACGAGCCGCAGCGAGTCGATCGGCAGGTGGTGGCGCACGAAGGCGATCGCCGCCGCCTGCGGAGGGGTGACCTCGAACAGGCCGTCGAAGCTCTCCAACCAGTCCTCGAGTCGGTCGTACCCGTTCCGGACGTAGCGCCGCGTGCGCTCGAGGATGCGCGGCCGTACCTCCTCCGACAGGACGTGCTCGGCCAGCTTGTTGGCCAGCATGGTGGTCGCCAGGGTCGAGTACTCGTGACGCCGCCAGATCGCCTCGATCATGTCGCGCGGTGCGACGATCCACCCGAGGCGCAAGCCGGGCAGGCCGTACGCCTTGCTCAGGCTGTTCAGAGCCAGGACGCGATCGGACCGGCCCCAGAACGACGGCGTCTCCCGGTCGGTGGTGCGCTCGGCGCCGGCGTAGACCTCGTCCGCCAGGATCCAGGCTCCGACGCGCTCGGCCGCGGCGACCACGGCGTCCATCTCGGCTTCGCTCAGGATCGCGCCGGTGGGGTTGTTCGGATTGCACACCGCGATCACCGCGGTGCGCTCCCCGACCACCGCCTCGAGCTCGGCGAGATCCGGACGCCACTCGGCCTCCGGGCGCAGTCGCAGCTCGCGCACCTCGAACCCGAGGTTGCGGGCCATTCCCCAGGCATGCAGGTAGTTGGGCATCATGACCACCGCCTCGGGACGCGAAGCGGGTGCTCGATCGAACACCGTCTGCAGGCTGATCTGGAGCGCCTCGCAGCAGCCCACCGTCACCAGGACCTGTTCCGCCACCGCTCCGTAGAGGGCGCCGATCCGCCGTCGCAGCCTCTCGGTTCCGTTGACCTCCGGATAGCCGAGCTCGGTCGCCAGCAGGGCGTCGAGGCCGTCTTCTCCGTCGAGCAGCTCGCCGAACCGCATCGGATGGACGCCGCTCTCCGACAGGTTGAACTCCACCCGCTGCTCCCACTGCGACATCAGCTGCTCCATCTCGAACGGCTGGAACTCACGCATCGCTCGTCTCTCCTTCCGCGTCTCGCGGCGCCTCCGCGGCCACCGCCTCCAGGACGGCTCGGGCCGCCGCGAGGTCCTGCACCGCCACGCCGGTCAGATCGGCGACACTGATCTGCCGATCGCCCTCGGCTCCGCCGGCTCGTCCCGCGCGGCGTCCCGCCAGCAGATCGCCGAGCTCGACGACGTCGTTCTCGTCGATCTCTCCGGCCGCGAGCGCGGCGGCGATCTCTCCACGCTCCCGGCACTGCGCCAACGAATCCGCCACCACGATGTCGGCCCGCCCCAGGAGGGCCGCCTCGAGCTCCTGCTTTCCGACCGTGTCGGCGCCGACGGCGGTGACGTGCGTCCCCGGGGCGACGTCCTCCGCCCGCAGCAACGGCACCTTCGACGGCGTGGCGGTGACGATCAGCTGGCAGGCGGGTCCGATCTCGCCCACGTCCGAGGTGACGGCGACCTCGAAACCCGACGCTTCGATCTCGCGTCGATACGACTCCAGGGCCTCTCGCCTGCGGCCCCAGACGAGCACGCGACGGCATTCGACGACGCGCCGCAGCTCCTCGACCTGCAGCCGCGCCTGGACGCCGCACCCGACGACGCCGATCCGTTCGACCTGCCGCGGCGCCAGCGCCCGGGCCGCTACAGCGCCCGCC
>JAWVZD010000508.1:0-2588 GCA_033722395.1 Thermoanaerobaculia bacterium
CCGTCTGCCGGGACATGGGCTGAATGGCCTCCCTGCGTGGGGCGGCCCCGGCATCAGCGACAGCCGACGTCGGTCCACAACCGGAGCCGGCTGCGCATGAAGGTGCCGCTCCCGGAAGCGACGATCCGCCTCCTCGGCGCGCTCCTCGTAGAGGCGGCGCACCTCGTTGCCGAACAGCTCGGGCTCCGGGTCGCGCCGGCGCCAGAAGGCGTCGATGAACCGCTCGGCGGCGACGTCGTCCTCGAGCCGCAGGAACTGCTGACGCTCGGACGGTGTGGCGATGAAGTAGATCGGACCGACCAACCACTGCGACAGCTCGGGCGAGAGCAGGACGTTGAGCAACTCCTGACGCGGCGGCATCCTCTCCCGCCGCGCCTCGGCAGCTTCGGGCCAGCAGAGGCCGATCGCCAGCGTGACGACCGCGACCACCGCGACAGGTGTCGTCTCGAGGCGACGCATCACCGCCGCAGCAGGTCGAGGAACTCCTCGCGCACCGGCCGGCTGTGGAAGACCCCTCTGAGGGCCGACGTCACGGTGAGGGCCCCGGGCTTCTTGACGCCCCGCATCTCGACGCACAGATGCCGCGCTTCGATCACCACCATCGTTCCCTTGGGATCGAGCTTGTCGATGAAGAAGTCGGCCACCTGCTCGGTGAGCCGCTCCTGTAGCTGGGGCCGCTTGGCGTAGAACTCCAGAATGCGGACGAACTTCGACAGGCCGAGGATGCTGTCTCCCGGGATGTAGGCGATGTGGGCTTTGCCGTAGAACGGCACCAGGTGATGGGCGCACATCGAATAGAAGGGGATGTCGCGCTCCATCACCATGTGCTCGTAGCCTTCGGCGTTGGGAAAGGTCGTCACGGTCGGCTCCGATCCCTCGCGCAGACCGTGGAACATCTCGACGTACATCTTGGCGACCCGCAGGTCGGTATCGAGCATGTTCGGATCGTCGAGATCGAGATCGAGCGCCGACAGGATGCCGCGCACGTGAGCAGCGATCGCCTCGACGCGATCGCGGTCCTCCGGCTCGACGCTCTCCAGTGCCTCGCGCCGTACGACCTCTTCGACTATGGGCTCCACGTCTCTCGTCACTCCGTCTCTCCTTCGACCCGACCGTCGGTCGACCGGGTTCCCGAGTCTATACGAGCCTCCTCTGCCGGCGGATGGAGCGGATCCCGCGTCGAGCCATCGGCTATACTCGACCCTCTCATGAGCTCGATCAGCATCGAATACTGCGTCGTTTGAAACTACGGTCCCCGCGCCGCCGGTCTGGCGGACGAGATCGAGCGCCGCTTCGGCATCCGGCCGGAGATGATCAAGGGTCGTAACGGGGTCTTCGACGTCCGCCTCGACGACGAGCTGGTCTTCTCCAAGGACGCCGTCGGCCGGTTCCCCGAGCCGAACGAGGTCGAGAGCGCCGTCGAGGAACAACTCGGCTAGCCGCCTCGGCTGGCTGGCTCCGCTAGCGGACTCGGCTGGCGACTAGGTGGCGACGAGTTGGGCCACCGCCTCGATGTGGCCGGTCTGCGGGAAGAGGTCGATCAAAACCAGGCTCTCCCACTGGTACGCCCCCACGAGACGCTGTAGATCGCGCGTCATCGCCGCCGGATGACACGACACATAGGTGAGGCGGCGCGGCCGGCGCGCCAGGAGCCCTGCGGTGATGCGCCGGGCCAGACCGGCGCGCGGCGGGTCGACGACCACGCGGTCGACGTCCGATGCCAGCTCTTCCACCCAGCTCTCGACCGCCCGCGCCACGACCTCCAGATTGGCGATCCCGTTGCGCCGAGCGTTGATCCGCGCCCAGCGGGCGGCCACCCGGTCCGACTCGACCGCCAGCACTCGCTCGTAGCGCTGGGCCAACGGTAGGGAGAACAGCCCCACGCCGGCGTAGAGATCGTACGCCGAGCCGCCACGGTCCTCGCCGACCACGACGTCGACGAACTCGTCGAGAAGACCGCGATGGGCCTGGAAGAAGCAGCGCGCGTCGAAGCCGAGATCGAACCCGGCACAGGAGATCGACACCTCGCCGTGGCGCAGCCATTCCACCACCGGCGCCGAGCTCAGACGACCGTCGTCCCCCACCGCCAGGTCGAGTCGCTCCGGCGGTCGATCCCGACAGCGTGAGGGAAGCTCGCCCAGGACGCGTTCGAGCTCGGGGCGGCAGATCGGGCAGCTGTCGACCGCCACCAGGTCGTGGCTGCGGCGCGCGAAGTATCCGAACCGGGCGCCGTCCTCCTCGACCGCCGTATGGAGCTGCACCCGCGTACGGTAGGCCCAGGCGTCGCCACGCACCACTCGAGTGTGCTGCGGCGGAGCCAGCCCTCCGAGCCGCGCCAGGGTCTCGATCGCCGCCGCCGCTTTGAGCTCGGTCTGGAGATCGTCCTCGAGATGCTGCAGATCGCAGCCCCCGCAGCGCTCGAAGTAGGGGCAGGGCGGCTGCCGCCGTCCCGGCCCGGGCTCGAGCACCTCGACGATCTCGGCTCTTCCGTAGCTCGGGCGTCTCTCCGTCAGTCGGACCTTCAGGCGATCGCCCGGAGCGCTGCGGGGAACGAAGATCGGGATTCCCTCGAATCGTCCCAAGCCCTC
>JAWVZD010000509.1:0-2572 GCA_033722395.1 Thermoanaerobaculia bacterium
AAGGCGCTCCCGGTTGACACCTGTCCGGCCTCGCCGGACACCTGTCCGCCAGCTGTGGAAAAAACTGTTGACAGCGTCGGCGCGAGGCGCGTAGCGTCATCGCGCATGCCCACCGCACGAGTTCCCGCCGCTGCACCGGCGTCTCCCGACGCCGCCGGCTAGAGGTCCGTCCACCGCTCCGTTCTCATCACAGATCCGAGGAGTCTGGTCGCATGTCGAGCAAGCGCGTCTTCGTCGGCAACCTGAGCTACGGGATCGACGAGAAGAGACTGGCGGAATACTTCGGCGAGGTCGGCAGGGTCGTCTCCGTCCGCATCCCGACCGACGACTCCGAGCGCAGCCGGGGCTTCGCGTTCGTCGAGTTCGCCTCCGCCGAAGAGGCTGGCTTCGCGGTCCAGGTTTACGACGGCAGGCGCTTCGCCGGCCGAGAGCTCAAGGTGCGGCCGGCGCACGCCGGGGGCTCGGCGCGAGCGGAAAAAAAGCCGGCACGGCAGGCGCAAATCCCGCCGGCGTGGGAGCGGGACGACGACGCCTACGACGACGACCACCGCGGCCGCAAGCCGATCCGCGACTGGCGCCGCTTGCGCGGCACCAAGCGCGCGCTCTGAGTCACTGTTCTGTTCCGTCCCGCCGACCTGACCGCGTCGGCCGAGCTCTCGCCGCGTCGCACCGATCTGCGATCAAGGCCGTTCGGCTCGTGCGGTCGTTGCGGGCGGCAACCGACGCGATCCGCCCGGACGGCTCACCGCCGCTCGCCCTGCACGCTCCGCCCGACCAGGGGGAGCAGATCGTCGATCTCCTTCGGCACCGCCGAGCTCAGCACCTCCGCTCCGTCGGGAGTGATCAGCACGGTGTCCTCGATGCGGACGTGGATCTCCTCCTCGGGAATCTCGACGATCGGCTCGACCGCGATCACCATGCCGGCTCTGAGCGGCGACGAGTAGTCGCCGACGTCGTGTACACCCATACCGACGAAGTGACCGGCGCCGTGAGCGTAGCGATCGTCGAAGCCCCAGCGCCGGACGATCCGCTTGGCGATCTCGTGGGTGGCCGACCGCTCCACCCCCGGCCCGAGCGCTGCGATCACCGCTTTCTGGGCCTCCAGAACGGCCCGGTAGGCGCGCTCCTGGAGCTCGGTGAATCGGCCCGACACCGGCCACGTCCGGGTGATGTCCATCGTCTGGTAGCCGACCGAGGCGCCGTAGTCCATCACCACCAGATCGCCGGCCTCCATCCGTCGGTCGTTGGCGTTGTAGTGCCAGATGGTGACGTTCGGTCCCGACCCGGCGATCGCCGCGTAGGCCGCATGCTCGGCGCCCTCTCGGATCATCGTGTAAGTGGCCTCGGCCTCGATCTCGTACTCGTAGCGGCCCGGTGCCGTCGCCTCGATCGCCGCCTGGACCGCGTGCGCCGAGATGCGCCCGTTGCGACGCAGGGCCTCGATCTCGCGCGGCCGCTTGATCATCCGCATCGCGTCGAGACGCGGCGCCACGTCCCGCAGCTCGTAGTACGGATAGCGCTGGCGGAACATCCGAGCCCTCCACGCGTCGAGGGTCGGCTGCGCTCCCCACGGGTTCGCCATCCGCCGCCCGGTGAAGATCGCCGTGTCCAACCGAGCCCCGTCCATCTCGTCGCGCTCGGAGAGCCGGACGTAGAGCACCTGCTCGCCACTCACCCTGCGCCGCGCGAGGAACTCGTCGAAGTAGGTCATCGGGCGGATCTCCTCGAAGCCCCAGCGTTTCGCCGCGTCCTCTCGGTAGAGCCAGTTCCACCCGTCCCGGCTGGCCTCGCGCACCGTCTGACTGGGCAGGAACAGCCAGGCGTCGCAGCTCTCGGTGTCGAGCGCCAAGGCGCCGTTCAGATCCTCGTTCCCGGTCAGGTAGTAGAAGTCGTGATCCTGACGGAAGCGGAGCCCGGTGAGGAACCGGGTGCTCGAGAAGAGGACCACCGTCGCCGGCTCGTCGATGGCATCGCAGAGCTCGGTGCGGCGCTCGACGAACTCCTCCGGCGGATAGGCGAACCGCTCGGCTCGTGCGAACGTCGGGACGAGAACGGAGGCGAGCACGATCAGCAGAACCGAGACGAGAGGCCGCACGTCGCCTCGGCGAGGGAGGCACGAGCCCGTCGGCGCCCTCATCGCGGCCTCCGCACACCCGGAGCCGTGTAGCACAGAGCCTTACCCCGCAGGACCACCGTGCCGTCGTCGCGGCGCACCGTCCGGCCAGGTCGTTCCTCACTGGTCATGCATCCTCCGATCCGATGATTCCGATCCTCCCACCGACTGGATTCCGATGGGTCGAGTCTGTAGCGGTAGTCCGGGCAGCACGCCCGGTGATCCTCCCCGGCGACTCGAGGAGCCGATTCTAGCCTCGCCGGATCTGGCCTCGTCGGGGACCTAGGCCGTCGCTCGGCGTGCGCGCTCCAGGAGGAACTCCCGAGTCGCCTCGTCCGCCGGGTAGAACGCTTCGATCACCATTTCGTCGAGGGTCACGTCGCCGGTCGCCCCGACCACCGCGAGCGTATTGAAGAGGCGCAAGCGGCCATCCCCGAGATGCCCAGCCCCGAGAGGCCG
>JAWVZD010000510.1:0-2559 GCA_033722395.1 Thermoanaerobaculia bacterium
ACTACGTGCTGCGCCGCATGCTCGAGGAGGAGTTCATCGACCGGGCCACCTACGAGTCGGCCGTCGAGCGCGATCTCGGGGTGGTGACGCGCCGCAAGACTCGTGGCACGGCGCCGTACTTCGCCGAGGAGATCCGCAAGACCCTCGAGTCGCGGTACGGCACCGAGTCGCTGCTCGAGGACGGCCTGCAGGTCGAGACGACGCTCGACCGTACGATCCAGACGGCGGCGGAGCAGGCGGTGCGCGACGGTCTGGTGGCTCTCGATCACCGCAAGGGGTGGCGGGGCGCCCCGCGCCGCTACGACGGCGACGACCTCACGCAGGCATCGTTGCCTTCCTGGAGCGACCTCGACATCTCCGCCGGAGAGTGGTTCGAGGGACTCGTCCTCGAGGCCGACGCCCGCTCGGCCACGGTCAGAGTCGGCGACCAGGAGCTCGAGCTGACCCGCGCCGGCATCGAGTGGACGCGTCGGCGTGAGCCGCGCACGGTGCTTTCGCGTGGCGACATCGCCTGGTTCCGCCTCGGCCCCGCCGAGGAGGAAGCGGAGGGCGAGGAGGAGAGCGAGGCGATTCTGCATCTCGAGCAGGAGCCAGAGCTCGAAGCCGCCGCTCTGGTGCTCGAGTCCTCCACCGGTGCCGTCCGCGCCATGGTCGGCGGCTGGGACTTCTCCCGCAGCCAATTCAACCGCGCCGTACAGGCGCAACGGCAGGTCGGCTCGACCTTCAAGCCGATGGTCTACGGCACCGCCCTCGAGATGGGGTTCACCCCGGCCGACACGATCTTCGACGCACCGGTCGTCTTCCCGGGCACCGATGCGGCGGTGCTCGACTACTCGCCGCGCAACTTCTATCGGCGCTACTACGGCATCCTGACGCTGCGCCGCGCCCTCGAGGGCTCGCGCAACGTCTCGGCGGTCAAGCTGCTCGACCTAGTCGGAGCGGGGCGGGTGATCGATTTCGCCCGCAGGACCGGCATCGAGAGCCCTCTGCCGCCATATCCCAGCCTGGCGCTCGGCTCGGCCGACCTCAACCCGCTCGAGCTCGCCTCCGCCTATGCCACCATCGCCAACGGCGGCATCGGTCTGGAGCCGTACATGATCGAGCGTGTGACCGGCCCCGACGGCCGGCAGCTCGAGCAGCACCACCCGCTCGGCACACGCGTCGTCCAACCGGAGATCGCCCGCGTCCTCACCGCCATGCTCGAGGGCGTGATCGATCGCGGTACCGGCGTCGCGGCGCGCCATCTCGAGGTCGACCTGGCCGGAAAGACCGGTACGACCGACGGCTTCACCGACGCCTGGTTCGCCGGCTACACGCCGTCGCTCACCATCGTCGTCTGGGTGGGCTACGACGAGCAGCAGCCGATCGGCCGCAACATGACCGGCAGCGAGGCCGCCCTGCCGATCTGGAGAGGGATCGTCGAGCGCGGTCTCGCCGACGGGTGGATCCCGGTCGGTCAGCGATTCGCCTCGCACCCCGGTGTGGTCGAGGTGCCGATCGAGTACTACTCCGGCCTGCTGCCCGGCCCCGGCGCCACCGAGATCATCACCGAGACCTTCGTCGCCGGCACTCAGCCGGTGCTGCGTTTCGAGTCCCCCTGGCAGACGATCCCCCACCTGCCCTGGTACCAGCAGAGGCCGTTCTACCTGCCGAAGCAGGGCGAGCGAATGCCGGAGGACGTCGAAGACTGGGAGGTCGTGCGCGAGGCGTGGGAGCGGGACAACCGGCCGCCCGAGCCGGGCGAGACCGGCGAAGAGACAGCGGCGGCCGACCCTCAGCCCGGGTTCGGCGATCCGCTGGGCGACGACGATCGGGCGGCGTCGCCCGCCGCCGGCTTGAGGGCCAGCAGCCCGTAGTCCCGATAGCCGAAAACAAGTGCGTCGAGGCGATCGCGCAGGCGGTTCATGCGATCGGCCAGGCGGCGCGCCTCGTCGCCCAGCCCGTCGAGGGCGATCTCGGGCAGGCGCTCCTCGTCGTCGAACGGTCGCAGGTCGAGCCGCTCGATCGAGGCGAAGCCGGCGCTCTCGACGAGGGCCGCCAATCCCTCCGGATGGACGGGTCGCCGGTGCGTCGGGTCGATCCAGAAGCTCCGCGCCGACACCGCTAGCGAAAGGGGGTTGGGGGTCTCGATCAGAAGAGTTCCACCCGGCTCCAAGGCCCGCCAGGCGAGGCGGGCCAGACGATCGACCGCCTCGGGCGGCAGATGCTCGATGACGTGCAGACAGGTCACGAGGGCCAGAGAGCCGGGCACCTCGCCGGCCAGCACCTCGAACAGATCGCCCTCGACGGCTTCGAGGCCGCGCTCGCGGCACAGCGCCACCATCGCAGCGCTGGCATCGACGCCGCACGCTTCGAGACCGTGCTCCCCGAGAAGCGCCAGCGCCTCGCCCCGGCCACAACCCAGGTCGAGCGCTCGCCCGTCACGCGGCAGGCGCTCGAGGTAGGGGCGGAAGCGCTGCCGGATCTCTTCTTCGGTACCCCGGTGGCGCTCCTCGAGATCGACGTAGGCCTGCTCGGCGCGGGCGCGGGCCAGCTCCCGGCGGGGTGCGCCGCTGTCCC
>JAWVZD010000511.1:0-2555 GCA_033722395.1 Thermoanaerobaculia bacterium
GCCCCGACGACGGCGCCTGCGCCGACTGGAGCTGGATCCCGACGAGCTGCCGGGATGCGGAAGCCCGCTGCGCCGAGCAAAGCGAATGCGGCGCATGCACCGGCAGCGGTGGCTGCGGCTGGTGCGGCGACAGCTCGAGCTGCGTGGCGTCGACCTCCTCGGCGTCCTCCCACCGCGGCACGCTCTCCTCGCCCCAGGGGGCCAGCAGGGCGACCTCCTGCTCCCCCTCGCGGGTGCGTCCCCGGTTGGTGAAGTGCACCCGCGCACGGCCGAGCACCGCCGGGCGGTAGACGACCCGCTCGGCCCAGCGGACCGGTCGGACGAAGAGCTGCTCCACGTCGGGCGGAAGTACCGGACGGGAGCCGGCAGCGGTCCCGCCGGCTACCGGCGCCGTCGATGCGGGCGTGACACCCGCATCGACGTCGGACTCCGTCAAAGCCGATTGCCGCAACGGCTCGCACAGACGCCGAATCTGCTCGCGGGTGAGGGGTCCGCGCAAGTAGGACATGGCCCACCGAGTGCGAAAGAGCACCGGCTCCGGCTCGTGCACGCTGTGGAGCCAGAAGACACGCTTGCCGAGACCCGACAGAACGCGCTCCGCGCGGCGGCGATCGAAGACCGTCTGTCCGCTCGCTCCCTCGAGCCCGTCCAGCACGCGCTGCTTGTCGCGCTCGGTCTGCAGCCGGCCGAGAAACCAGGTGCCGGTGTTCGACAGCCCCTTGTAGTCGAGGTCGACCGGGTTCTGCGTCGCCAGCACGATCCCGAGACCGTAGGCGCGAGCCTGCTTCAGCAAGGTCAGGAGCGGTCGCTTCGACGGCGGCTCGGCCACCGGCGGCATGTAGCCGAAGATCTCGTCCATGTAGAGCCGCGCGCGGAGAGAGCTCGTGCCCGGCCGGCCGCGCATCCAGCCGACGACCTCGTTCAGCAGCAGGGAGACGAAGAACATCCGCTCGCTGTCGTCGAGATGGGCGATCGAGACGACCGCCAGCCGCGGCCTGCCGTCCGCCGTGTAGAGCAGCCGGTCGACGTCGAGCGGCTCGCCTTCGAGCCACCCCTGGAAGGCCGGGGCGGCGAGCAGGGCGTTAAGTCGCATCGCCAACTCGAAGCGCTCCGACGACGGGAAGAAGGTGTCGACGTCGACCACTCCGATGCGGTCCATGGGGGGCTTCTGAATCGAGTGGATCAGCGCGGCGAGGTCGAGGTCGAGTCCCCGCCGCCACGAGTGATCGAGGAGGTTCGATAGCAGAATGTGCTCGCGGCTCTGCACCGCATCGGCGTCGACACCGAGCAGCGTCAGCAGGCTGGTCACCGTGGTGCCGATTCTCTCCCGATAGAGCTCCCGGTCGGCCTCGGGATCGTGTGGTGCCGCGAACGAGGCCAGGATCGACAGCGGCAAGCCGGCGGCCGAGCCCGGTGTATAGATGGCGAACTCCGCCGCCTCTCTGAGACGCCGGATCCGCTCCGGCCCTTGATCCCACTCCGCCAGGCCGTCACGCCAGAGCTCGGCCTGACGCCGGGCGAACGCGTCGGCGTCGACACCGGCGCGTCGCGCCTCCTCCTCGGAGACCCAAGGACGGAACGACGCCGCGTCGAGCTCGGGAAAGGTGAGCAAGAGGTTGCCGAGGTCGCCCTTCGGATCGATGGCGAGCGCCGGAATGGCGTCGAGGGCCGCCTCCTCGAGCAGCGAGATGCACAGCCCCGTCTTGCCGCTACCGGTCATACCGACGCAGACCGCGTGGGTGGTCAGGTCGCGTGCGTCGTAGAGGAGCGGTGACGGCTCGGTCTCGCCGTCCTCCCCGAGGGGGCGCCCGAGGTAGAAGGAACCGAGCTTCTCGTAGGTCTTCATGCTCCGCGTCCGACGCCTTCGCCGAGGGGCCGTCGCCTCACCACAGCGACGGGTCGAGATCGTATGGAAGAGGCGTCAGGCATTCCGCCCCCGCCTCGGTCATCACGAACAGATCCTCCAACCGTACACCAAACGCCGCCCGCGGATCGTACAGACCGGGCTCGACGGTGAAGACGTCGCCGACGGAGAGATGGGTGTCCTCTTCGCCGCGGAACGCCGGGAGCTCGTGGAGCTCGTACCCGACACCGTGCCCCAGACCGTGCACGTACCCCGTCCCGGCCGACGCCGAGCCCCGCGCCGTCGACCAGCCGGCGGCCTCGAAGCGGTCGCACGCAGCGCTTTGGAGCTCACTGCCGGACTCGCCGGGCTCGAGCCGCTCCGTCGCTTCGACCAACACCTCGCGCACCAACCGGTGGGCGGTCTCGACCGCGGCCGGGACCGCGCCGACGCAGAAGGTCCGTGTGCAGTCGGCGAAGAGGCGCCCCTTGGGATAGAGGTCGACCACGATCGTCTCCCCGGCGCGAAGCGGCCGCTCCGAGTCGCCCTGACTGTGCGGCACGGCGGCGTGCCGCCCGCCGCTGACGATGTTGCCCTCGGGCTGTTCGAGGCCGTGCGCGGCGAGCTCGCGGCCGATCCGTCGCCGCAGACGGCCGGCGGTGAGGGGCCGATCGCCCTGTCGGAGAATGCCGCTCCCCCGCTCCGGCCGAGC
>JAWVZD010000512.1:0-2551 GCA_033722395.1 Thermoanaerobaculia bacterium
CTTGCCGACCCGCTCGGAGCGCAACAGCGCTTCGTCGGTGCAGTCGCCCAGCAGGACCTCGAAATCGGGGAAGCGCTGCGCCAGCATCTCGGCGCGCGGCCGCTCGATCTCGATGATCTTCACATCGACCTCGAGCGACTCGAGGATGCCAGCGATCGACATCGCGGTGGCGCCTCCTCCGGCGATGACCACCCGGCCGATCTCCTCGCGCGCCCGCGACACCAACCGTTCGGTGGTCGAGATGACGTCGGCGCGCCCCAGGATGAGAACGTCGTCGCCGGGCTCGGCGCGGTCCTCGCCCGAGGGGATGATCGCCTCCTCGCCGCGGAAGATGGCGGCGATGAGGCTGCCCTTCGGGATGTCGACCTCCTTGAGGGGCTTCTCCACCAGCGGGGAGTCGGAGTCCAGATGGAGCTTTCTGAGCTGGACCTTGCCCTCGGCCAGGTACTCGACCGCCATGGTGTTGTGGCCGCGGATGGTATTGAGGATCCGCGTGGTAGTCAGCAGCTGGGTCGACAGCAGCAGGTCGACGCCGAAGACCTGCTCGTAGATCCGCCGGTCGATGATCACCTCCTCGGCGCTGCCGACGCGCACCACCGAGCGCTCGGCGCCGAGGTGCTCGGCGAGCACGGCGGCGATCAGGTTCGCCTCGTCGGACGACGTCACCGCCATGTACAGGTCGCTCTCGGCCACGCCAGCTCCCTCGAGCGACGAGCGGTGGGCGCCGTTGCCTTGAATCACCGTGATGTCGAGCTGATCCTTGATGCGCTCGGCCTTCGCCTTGTCGAGCTCGATGACGGTGACCTTGTGGCCGTCTCGCGCCAGCGACTCGGCGAGGTGATAGCCGACCTCACCGGCCCCCATGACGAGGAACCGCTTAGCCGACATGGCTCGGGGAATCGGTCTTCGGCAGACGGCAGGAACGCTCGGGCGGGCGCGTTCGGCGGCTCGGCGGCCGGCGCGATGCGGACTGGGGCATGGGTCGCGGCATTCTTACTCGATCCGACGGGAGAGTCTACCTGCAGAGGTGCTGGGAGAGACGGTCGGCACGACGCAGGGGGGTGCCGCAGCGGTGGGAGCTTGAATCGCCGGTAGGGCGATGGGCTACAATTCACAGCAGGGATCGGATCCTGGATAACTCGTGCTGTCACAGCACATACCGTGCCGCCCGTCGGCGGGGCGGAGAGGAGGATGCATGAGACTGCAGCGCAATGTTCTGGTGTTCGCCATGGTCGCACTCCTTGTTCTCCCACTGAGTGCTCTGGCGCAGGCGACCGGTGCGATCGAGGGCCGCGTGACGCGTGAGAACGGCACCGGCATCGGTGGCGTCACGGTGACGATCGACGGCCTCGACGAAGCGACCTTGACCGACGAGCGCGGCCGGTACCGCATCTCCGGCGTGCCGGCGGGCAGCTACGACGTCGTCTTCACGCTGGGCGACAACTTCGCCACCCGCGAGGCGGTCGAGGTGGTCGCCGGGCAGGTGAACGAAGCCGGCATCACCGTCGATTGGGACGTCGCCTACGCCGAGACCATCACGGTCGTATCGGCCTCGCGCCGCCAGGAGCGGATCGTCGAGGCGCCGGCTGCGGTCACCATCGTCGGCGAGCAGCAGATCGAGCGCGAAGCGGCGCACGGTCAGGTGCCGAAGCTGCTCGAGTTCACCCCCGGGGCCGAAGTGACCCAGAGCGGTCTCTACGACTACAACGTCAACACCCGCGGCTTCAACAGCTCACTCAACCGTCGCGTCGCCACCCTGATCGACGGTCGCGATCCGTCGGTGCCGTTCCTCGGGGCGCAGGAGTGGGCGGCGATCTCCTTTCCGATGGACGACTTCGCCGTCGTCGAGATGGTACGCGGCCCGAGCGCGGCGCTCTACGGCGCCAACGCCTCGAGCGGTGTCCTGAACATGATCACCAAGCGGCCGCGCAACTCCGAGGGTGGCCTGGTGCGACTCACCGGCGGCGAGCTGTCGACATTCAACGCCGACTTCCGCTGGGCCGGTGAGCTCGGCGCGGGCTGGTATGCGAAGGTGATCGGGGGCCTCAGGGACCACGATGACTGGTTCCAGTCGCGCAACGAGTCGGTCGAGTATCCGGGCCTGCCGATGGAGGCGGTACCGGTGACGCTCGAAAGCGACGAGATCTCTTTCTACGGCCTGAGGCTCGACAAGTACGTCAGCCAGCAGAGCTTCTTCACCCTGGAGGGCGGCAGCGCCTCGGTCGAGGGCCCGGTCTTCCAGACCGGGATCGGCCGCGTGCAGCTGGTCGAGGTCGACCGGCCGTGGGTGCGCTTCAACTACTACCACCCGCGCTGGAACTTCCTCGGTACCTACAACAAGCGCGATGCGCCGCGACAGACCGCCCTGTCGTCGGGTAACAACCTGACGCTCGACACCGAGAACATCGCCTTCGAGCTGCAGACCAACTGGGATCTCGGCGATGCCGCGCGCGTCGTGGCCGGCGCCTCCTACAGCGAAGACGACATCGACAGCTTCGATCCGAGCATCGGGGCCCAGACGCTTGTCTTCGAGCCGATCGAGGCCGATTTC
>JAWVZD010000513.1:0-2544 GCA_033722395.1 Thermoanaerobaculia bacterium
CAGCGCGAGCTCGGGCGGACGGTCGAGCTCTGCCGCGGCAGGCGATGGATCACCACGTTGAGGAAGCTGCCGGTCGCCAGACCGACGGCCAGGGCATAGACGACGGCGATGCCGAGCTCGCTCATCGGGCGCCGCCCCGGGCCGCCGGTCGCTCCTCGGGCAGGCTGCAGCCGCGGACCAGCTCGATCATGCGCTCGACCCCGGTCTCGAAGACCTCGATGGAGATGCGCTCGTCGACGCCGTGCACGCCGTAGGCGTCGCCCGGCCCGATTGTGAACGGCGACAGACCGTAGGCGGGGATGCCGCGCTGGCGAAAGTAGCGTGCATCGGTCACCCCGGCGATGAACGTCGGCACGACCGGTGCTCGGCCGCCGAGGACCGTCTCGACGCAGTCCCACAGCTTCGTGTCGATCGGCGACGGCTCTACGGCGGGTGCCTCCAGAAGGACCTCGACCGCCACCTCCGGGCCGAGTGTCGCGCGGAGCTCGGCGAGCAGCGCGTCGCTGTCGGTGTCGGGGAGCACCCGTACGTCGACCAGTGCTCGGGCGCGTCGGGGGATCGCGTTGACCTGTCGTCCGGACTCGAGCCGCGTGATCTGGAAGGTGTCGAGGAAGAGGTTGTGCTGACCCGGCCGCAGGGTCGACTCGGCCCGTCCGGCGGCGATCGCCTCCTCCAGGCGAGGCAGCCAGCCGTTGCCGAAGCCGCCGCCGATCGCGTCGATGGCCGAGAAATAGAGGCGGGCCTCGTCGGTGACCCGGTAGACGCGTGGGCGTTCGAGCAGTCGGTCGAGGCTCCGGACGAGACGGTGCGGGGCGGTGTGGAGATCGAGCTTCGAGCCGTGGCCGGGCTTGCCCTCGGTGGTCAGCTCGAGCCACAGCGGTCGCTTCTGCGCCACCTCGACGCCCCACCAGTGGACGCGGCCGTCGAAGGTGCGGTTCGATCCGCCCTCGGTCCAGACCGCGACCACGTCTTCGAACAGATCGGCGTGGCGCTCGATGAGCCATCCAGAACCCTGACTGCCGCCGGTCTCCTCGTCGGCCACGGCGAGGAAGACGACGTGGTGGGCGAGCGCTCCGCCGCGGCGGTGGAGCTCCAGGCAGGCCAGCAGATGGGCGATCCCGAGGCTCTTGTCGTCGACCGCTCCCGCGCCCCAGACGAAGCCGTCGCGGCGCTCGCCGGCGAACGGCTCGGCCGTCCAGCCGGGGCCCGGCGGCACGACGTCCATGTGATGCAGGAGGACGAGCGTGCCCTGCGCGGTCGGGCCGCCGTCGAGGCGAGCGTAGAGGCTGGTCCGTTCCGCGGGGCTCACCAGGAGACGGGTGGTGACGCCCTGGCGGTGGAGCTCGGCGGCGAGAAAACGCGCCGCGGCGGCCTCGTTACCGGGGGGGTTCGAGGTGTCGATGCGGAGGTAGCGGACCAGGAGCTCGGTCGCGGAGTCGAGGGCCTCGACGGTGCCCGCCGTGACCGAGGCCGCCAGCAGGCAGACGATCGCGGCAGCGGTCGCGCGGGGGCTCACGGATCGGAAGTCTAGCAGTCGGCGAGCAGCGCTTACCGACCCCGATGGCGCCGCCGTCGGAGTCGGGTGCCATGGGACACGCCGTTCTACGTCGGGCGGTGCGCCTCCGGCGGACCCGGCGGGGTCAGAGTGCCGAGCCGGCCGCGATGACCCCGGCCGGATAGCGCAGGAACAGGCCGTCGGCCCACAGCATGTCCTGGTCGTAGTCGGTGGCGACGAACGGACCGAGCTCGTAGGTCAGGTCGGAGAAATCGCCGTCGCGCCCGGCGCTGCGGATCGCCATCACCTTGGCGCCGAGAAGGGTCTCGGTGTTGTGGTAGTACTCGAAGCCGTAGCCCCAGCCGTCGTAGCCGGGGATGTCCTGGCAGTAGAAGAACTCCTGCGACTGATAGAGGCTCGAGAACAGATCGGCGCGCGAGATCTGGGTCAGATCGCTCAGCGTGTAGGTGCGGGCGGTGGCCCCCGCCGCGCCGGCTCCCACCTGATCGGTGAGCCAGGCCATCCAGCAAGTACCGACGTTGCGCATGTCGCCGACGGTGCGCTTCTGCTTGCCCTTCTGCAGCGCGTCGATCAGATACGGGATCAGGATCCCGGCGATGATGCCCAGCACGGCCACCACGATCAGCAGCTCGATCAGGGTGAAGCCCTTCTGGCGCTTGTAGAGACGGAAGCTCATGACGTGTCCTCCCACGGTCGTACGTCGATGCTCGGACCCGACGACAAGAATCAGCAGGTTCCGTGCCAAGCGGCGATTGCCCGCCGCCGCTGGGTTTTCGTCGATCGGCTGGCCCGGCCACCGACACGATACGGCACTCTATGGACGAGTATCGTCGGTCGAGGGTACGGCTCCTGTGATCGGCATCACAGGTCGACTCGACGGGTCCCGCGGTTGCTTCGAGACAAAAAAAAGGGCGCCGCATCGCGGCGCCCTGGGAACCCGAATCTGGTAGCAGATCAGGGAGCGGCCTGCTGCCCCTGCACGTACTGCGTACCGGCGGGGTAGCGGATGAACAGGCCGTCGGCCCACA
>JAWVZD010000514.1:0-2538 GCA_033722395.1 Thermoanaerobaculia bacterium
GGCTTCTCTACAGCCAACACCAAACGAGGATGCCGACGCCCAGGATAACCCGGTAGGCGACGAACGGACGCATATCGGCGCGCTCCAGCCAACCGAGCAGCCAGCGGGCCGCCGCATAGGCCGCGACGCCGGCGACGACGAAGCCGACGGCCACCAAGTGAGGCGCCGCTGCTCCGACCGGCCGCACGGCCACGTCGAGGGCGCTCTTGAGAGCCACTAGCGCCATCACCGGCACCGCCAGGAGGAACGACAGCCGCGCCGCTCCGGGCCGCGACAGCCCCAGAGCCAGGGCAGCCGTCATGGTGACCCCGGAGCGCGACGTGCCCGGCACCACGGCCACGGCCTGCGCCAGGCCGATCAACACGATCGCCTTCCACGAGAGATCCTCGAGAGCGACCGCCGTCGTTCCGGCACGGCGGTCGGCCCACCCGAGCAGCAGGCCGAAGAGGATCGACGTGAGCCCGATGACCCACTCCTGGCGCAACGAGCGCTCGACCCAGCCCGCCCCCAGGAGGCCGACGACCGCCACCGGGATCGTCGCCACGACGAGCGCGACAGCCAGGCGCCGCTCGGGCGAACGACGTCGCGGCGTCGCTACGGCACGGACGACGGCCCCGAGCTCGCCGCGCACCACGGCGCAGATCGCCACCAACGAGCCGGCGTGGACCGCCATGTCGAAAGTCAGCCCCTGATCCTCCCAGCCGAGCCATCGCGAGGTCAGCACGAGATGAGCCGACGAGCTGATCGGCAGGAACTCGGTCACCCCCTGTACCAGCGCCAGGATCGTCGCCTGGAGCCAGGTCACTCTCGCTCCTCCAAGCCCGCGCCGAGCACCCCGTTCCCTCGGTATACTCCGAGCCGCGACGGGCTCTCCGGCACCACCGCCGGTCCACGACGAGCTCGCGACCTCATATGCCGAATCTCCTCGTCACCGGTGGAGCGGGCTTCATCGGATCGAATTTCGTCCGCCTGACGCTGGCCGAAACAGAGCACCGCATCGTGGTGCTCGACCGGCTCACCTACGCCGGCCACCGCATCAACCTCGCCGAGGTGGAAGACCATCCCCGCCTGGTGTTCCATCAGGGAGACATCGCCGATCGCGAAACGGTGCGTCGATTGTATCGCGAGTACGAGCCTCTGGCGGTGGTCAACTTCGCCGCCGAGAGCCACGTCGACCGCTCGATCGACGGTCCCGACGAATTCGTCCGCACCAACATCGTCGGCACCTTCGAGCTGCTCGAAGCGGCGCGGCGGAGCCTCGCCGCGCGGCCGCGCGACGGCTTCCGGATGCTGCAGGTCTCGACCGACGAGGACTACGGATCGCTCGGCAAGGAAGGGCGCTTCGAAGAGACCACACCCTACGCGCCCAACTCCCCGTACGCCGCATCGAAGGCCGCCGCCGACCACCTGGTCCGAGCCTACAACCGCACCTACTCCCTGCCCACCCTGACGACCAACTGCTCGAACAACTACGGACCGTTCCAATACCCCGAGAAGCTCGTCCCGCTGATGATCCTGAACGCCGTCGAGGGCCGCTCCCTGCCGATCTACGGCGACGGCAGCAACGTACGCGACTGGCTGTTCGTCGAGGACCATTGCCGGGGGCTGCTCGCCGCCCTCGAGCGCGGCACACCCGGCGAGACCTACAACTTCGGCGGCGAGGCCGAGCGCACCAATCTCGAGGTCGTGCAGACCCTGTGCGGCATCCTGGAGGAGATCCACCCACCGACCGACAACGAAGCTGCCGCTGAGGCCGGCTACGAGAGCTACGACGAGATGATCGAGTTCGTGACCGACCGGCCGGGGCACGACCGACGGTACGCCATGGAGATCTCCAAGGTGGAGAGGGAGCTCGGTTGGTCGCCGACGGTCAGCTTCGAGAAAGGCCTCAGACGGACCGTCGAGTGGTACCTGGAGAATCTCGCTTGGTGCCGCGCCGTCCAGCAGGACAGCTACGACCGCCGTCGGCTGGGACTCGACGGTGCCGCGTCGGGCGGGGAGGAGGCATGAAGACCGAAGCCCTCGCTCTGCCGGGCCTCCTGTTGCTCGAGCCGCGGGTCTTCACCGACGATCGGGGGCACTTCTTCGAATCGTACAACGAGCGCGATTTCCGGCACGCCGGCATCGACGAGCGATTCGTACAGGACAACCAGTCGCGCTCCCACCGCGGCGTCCTGCGCGGCCTTCACGCCCAGCTCGAGAATCCGCAAGGGAAGCTCGTCCGCGTGGTGTGCGGCACGATCCTCGACGTGGCGGTCGACATCCGCCCCGACTCGGCGACCTTCGGCCGCTGGGAAGCGGTGCGCCTCGATGCCGACGCGCCGAGTCAGCTGTGGGTTCCGCCCGGCTTCGCGCACGGCTTCGTCGCCCTGGCGGAGCCGACCGTAGTGCTCTACAAGTGCACCGCGCTGTACGATGCCGACGACGAGATCGGCATCCGCTGGGACGACCCCGATCTCGCCATCGACTGGCCGGTCCGCTCGCCGGTGCTCTCCGACAAGGATGCCGCTCTGCCGACCCTGGCCGAGCTCGAGCCCC
>JAWVZD010000515.1:0-2537 GCA_033722395.1 Thermoanaerobaculia bacterium
CACCGCCACCAGGCTCGCCACGCGCTCGGGGTGTCGTGCCGCGAGCAGCAAGGCGATCTCGCCACCGAACGAGGTACCGAGCAGATGCACCGGCTCAATTCCCCCGTCGATCGCCGAATCCAGACCGTCGAGTAGCGCCACTAGATCGCCGACGTTGCCTGCCAACTCCTCTCGCACCTGCCCTGGGCTGCGCAGCTGACCGCGGAAGTCGCATCGCACGACGCGGCAGCACTCCGCGAGGCTCCGCGCCAGAGGCTCCCAAGAGGCGGTCGTCATGAAACCACCGTTGAGGAGCACGACGGTTCCGTCGACACGACCCGCGGGAGCGTCGATTTCGCGAAACAGCGGCTCGTCGGCGGGCGTCAACTCTCCCTCTCCTCGGCCAGAAAGCGCTCTCTGAGGTCCCCTTTGACGACCTTGCCATAGGCGGTCAGAGGCAGCTCGTCGACGAGCCGGAAGTGCTTGGGGATCTTGAAACGCGCCAGGTGCTCCTCGAGGTGGGACGTCAGCTCTTCGGCGGTCGGCGCCTGCGGCTCGGTCTCTCCCTCGGCGTCCTCGCCGACCCGCGGCACGACATAAGCCACGCTCGCCTCCCCCCAGGTGTCGTCCTCGACGCCGACGACCGCCGCGGCCTCCACCTTCGTGTGCAGCACCAGAGCAGCCTCGATCTCGGCCGGGTAGACGTTGACACCGCCGCTGATGATCATGTCTTTGCTACGACCCGCGACGTAGAAGAAGCCGTCCTCGTCGCGCCGCGCCAGGTCGCCCGAGTGGAACCAACCGTCCTCATCCAGTGCCGCCGCAGTCGCCTCGGGGTCGTTCCAGTATCCTAGGGAGACGTGTGGGCCGCGGAAGAGCATCTCGCCCACCTCCCCGGCCGCCACCTCGCTTCCGTCGTCGTCGACCAGCCGCACCTCGGTGAACATCATCGGCTTGCCGATCGATCCCGGCTTGCGGACCGAGTCTTCTGTCGTCATCGCGAAGCAGTTGACCCCCACCTCGGTCATGCCGAAGCCCTGCTTGAAGACGACGCCGCGGCGCTGGAACGCCTCGGCGATGTAGCTCGGCAAGGGTGCTCCTCCGCTGATCAGCCAGCGGATCTGGGAAAGATCCACGGCAGCGAACTCGGGTGCCTCCATGAGCAGCTTCCAGATCGTCGGCACACCGAGCACCACCGTGCACCCCTCGGCCTCGATCGTGCGCCAGATCTCCGAGGCGTCGAATCCGTGATGGAGGACGATGGTGCCACCGACGACGAAGAGCGGCACCAGGAAGGCCATCAGGCCCCCCGCATGGTAGAGCGGCGTGAAGATCGGGCTGATGTCGTCGGCCCGCAGCTGCCAGCCGCAGACCGTGTTGTAACCGTTCCAGGCCACCATCCGATGGGGGATCATGACGCCCTTCGGACGCCCCGTCGTGCCCGAAGTGTAGAGCAGACAGTAGAGGTCCTCCGGAGAGCAACGGACCGTTTCCAGATCCGCCGGCTCGACCGCGGAAGAGAGCTGACGATACGACGGGTCGTCCTGCGCCAACGGCTCGTCCAGCGCCACCCACCGTGGTACATCGACCAGCTCCCGTAGGGCCTCGGCGGTCTCGGCGAGGGCACCGTCGTAGAGCAGCGCACCGAGCCCGGCATCGTCCACCACGTGCGCCAGCTCGCGCGCCGTCAGACGCGTCCCGAGGGTCACCAGGACGCACCCGCACTTCGGAGCGGCAAAGAACGCCTCGAGGTACTCGACACGGTTGTGCGCCAAGATGCCCACCCGGTGGCCCTTCTCGAGGCCGAGGCTCTGCCACAAGCGGGCGCAGCGCACCGCCCGCTCGTCGAGTTCTCTGTAGGTGAGTCGCTCCCCGGTGTCGACGACCACCAACGCCGAGGCGTCCGGGGTCAGACGAGCGCGCTCGCCGAGAACGTCGGCCGAGATCACTCTCCACCTTCTCCGAGGTCGGGCCCTTCCGACTCGACGGTGATGCCGCCCGCGTCGATCGAGGAGGGCGCGGGCGGAGGCTGGCGCAGCAGATGGCGCAAGGCGGCGAGAAAGCGCTCGGGGCACTCGACGAGTGGCACGTGGCCGCACGCCGTCAGGGTGGTGAGACGGGCGCGCGGAAGTTGCTCCTCCATCCGCTGCGCGTAGGCCAGAGGCATCAGTCGATCGGATTCCCCCCAGATGATGTCGACCGGCACCTCGACCTCCCCGAGCCGACCGTCGAGCAGATGCGACATCAGACCGGGCATGTCCTGGAGCATCCTGGCCGTCGGGCCGTCGGCCGAGCGCGCCACGATCTCGTCCAGGACCTCGTCGGGGATCGGCGGGCTGGCGGGATCTCGGATCGCCGCCATGACCCGGCGCGCCGCCTCGCGATCCGAGGGGGTCAGCGTGAGGCCCGGCGACGGCACGTTGAGGAGCGCGCCGCCGTTGACCAGGACTGCGCGGGCGACGTGCTCGGGATGGCGGTGCGCCAGAAGGGTAGCGAGCCAACCGCCGAGAGAGTTGCCGACCACGATCGCCTCGCCGTCGAGCGACAGAAGGTAGCCC
>JAWVZD010000516.1:0-2530 GCA_033722395.1 Thermoanaerobaculia bacterium
ATCGTCGAGTGGAATCGGGCCGCCCCTGGAGGTGTCGGCAGTCGTCGTCGCTCCGGCGGCGAGAATCAACGACAACAGGAAGACTAGGCGATGCATCGGTCCCGAGATCCCAACGCTCAATCGGTCGTCAGGCTGTCCAGATGGACGTGGGCCCGACCGACGTACGGCACCCTTCCGCTGACCAGCAACGGCGCGCGGGTCTCGGCATCGAGGAAGACTTCGATGGCACCGTGGAGACCCATGAGCTCGAGGGTGCTCTCCGAGCTGTTCGGGTCGAGATCTTTCGCGTCGACCAGGACCTGGAGGGCGGGGACGGCACCTGTCACAGCTTCGCCGTCACGTCGGTAGTCGACCTCGATCTGCACCCAGCCGGAGGCCTCCAGCTCCATCATGACCAGCCGTTCCTTCGACCACGCCGGGATGCGGATCACGTCTCCGGGCTCGGCGAGGGGCGCGGCCGCCAGAATGTAGAACAGAGCCGTCGGCTCGGTGACCTCCAAGTCGTCCTCGGCGAAGGGTGGATGCGGCGCGAAGCGGGTCGTCAGACGGCTCCACGCTTCGGGCTGGTGGAGTGGCTCACCAGGAGCCGGGTCGTGAAAACGGATCTCTACGCCGTCCTCGGCAAAGCGCAGCGTCTTGAACCGGACCTTGTTCTTCTTGCGCCTCACCTGCCGGCGCTGCAGAACCGCCGCGTCGCCGGTATCGGCGTGAAGGACCGTCGTCGACTGCCCTCCCAGAACGCGCGACTCGAGCTCGACGGCCACCACCCGACCGGGCGAGGGCTGGAGCGCCTCCACCTCGCGGGCCTCTTCGAGCGACGCTCGAGCCTCGTCGAGGGAGGGGAACGAGATCTCGACCTCCGCTTCGAGCGAGACGAGGAGCTTCCTACCGTGATAGCTCGCCTGGCGCCACCGCACCAGCTCGGGGTCCAGCCAGGCTCCGTCCGTCGCGACAGCGTCCTTCGCGAGGGCACACTGTGCCGCGACACCTATCGCCGCGAGCATCACGACGAGGCTCGAGGCCGCCAGCCGACGGAATGGGGTGGACCATCTCACTCGACACCGACTCTCTCGGTGAGAGCCGATGCAAGCACCACGCCTATTCGCGGCAGCGCCGCGAAGCGCGCCGGCGTCGCGACCGATGCTCAGAATGCGAACCGCAGTCCGATCTCGGGCCCCTGCTGCAGGATGTCGTAGAGATACCTGTTGTTGTCGTGATCGACGTCGAGGGCCCGGTATCCGAGCTGCAGGCTCACCGAGTCGTTGAACTGGTAACCGAACTCGATGCGCGAGTTGATCGTCAGGTCGGCCCCAGCGCCGAAGCCACCGACATCGAGCCGAAAGTGGTAGGTCCAATAGCGCGCCAGCTCGCCGCCGTAGTAGATCCCGATCAAGGGATCGACCCAGCTCTGATCCGACTCGAAGGTAGTCTGTCCGCCGCCCCCCGGCACCGGCAGGGCGAAGCCGAGCTCCGACTCCGACTGATAGTAGCGAGCTCCGAAGATCAGCTCGGCGGTCTCGGAGAACTGCCAGCCGGAGACCACCTCGGCGGTCATCATGTCGGCATCGAGCGTGCCGGCGGTGTTCTCCAGGTCGTGCTCGTTGCCACCGACGGCGATTTCGGCCCGCAGTGTCCAGACCGGACCCTTGGCCTCGAAGCGAAGCGCACCGTTCGGCTCGAGCTCGCCCAGCCCCTCGCCGACCTGGCCGCGGAAGGCCCCCAGCGCGACTTCGCCGTCCATCCCGGTGCCCCAGATACTCGGCGTGATGGCGTACTGCAGCCCCTGCGTCAGGGCTTGCGAGCTCGCGGGGGCCGCCCAGATCGTCAGTGTCAGACAAGCCAGTGCGACCGCCAGTGCTCTCGGTTTCATCTCGTCCTCCTCCTCGCCGGTTCTAGCGCTCCCCAATGCGTCAGGTGCGGACCTTCGGCGGATTGTAACCGATTCCGTAGAAGAGCCTACACGAAAGCAGGCGAATCTCGCCCTGGCAGCTGGCTTCTGGCCGCTCAGAGCCGACTGCCGCAGTACCGGCAGAAGACCGCATCGGTCTCGTGGCCCTCGGCGGCGCAGCGCGGGCAGACCTGGGTCGAGATCTGCCGGCGGCCCGCCCCGGCGACCTCGACGGTGACGATGCCGGTCGGCACGGCGATGATGCCGTAGCCGAGGATCATCACGATCGAGGCGAAGAACTTACCGAGCGGCGTCTGGGGCGCGATGTCTCCGTAGCCGACGGTGGTCATGGTGACGATGCACCAGTAGATCGACTCCGGGATGTTGACGAAGCCGCTTTCGGGGCCTTCCACCAGGTACATGAGCGCACCGACGATCACCACGGAGGTCAGTACGAAGCCGAGGAAGACGACGATCTTGCGCGCGCTGGCGCGCATCGCTGCGCGCAGCATGCGCGCCTCGCCGACGAAGTGGACCAGCTTGAGCACCCGGAAGACGCGCAGCAGACGCAGGCCGCGGATCACCAGCAGCGACTGGGCGCCGTAGAAGAAGAGGCTCAGGTAGGTCGGCAGCACCGCGAGC
>JAWVZD010000517.1:0-2519 GCA_033722395.1 Thermoanaerobaculia bacterium
GGCCAGGATCAGGCCTCCGAGCCGGGTGGCTGCCGCGTCGGGCCGGGCGAGGCCGAAGGCGAGAATCGCCGGTCCCACCATCCACAACCAGAAGGCCAGACGGTGCAGTGGACGATGGACGATGGCGTGGGGCGACGGCGGGATCTCGACGAAGCCGGAGGCGGCGAACTGCCGCAGCCAGGCGAAGAGCGGCAGCAGGCGAACCGAGACACCGGCTACCATCTGAGACAGGAAACCGACCAGCCCCAGGACACCGTAGACCATCGCGAGTGCGCCGTGAGGGGCGCCTGGGGCCCACAGCAGTGCCATGCCGACGGCGATCGCCGCGATCAGGTAGGCGAGGGCCGCCGTCAGATGAAGCACTCCGAAGTCCGGTCGCACGAGCTGTTTCGGTGCTGGCTTCGGATGCGAGCGCATCCACAGCAGGCGTCGCAGGAAGAGGGCCAAGCCGGCGAGGTAGAGGAGGGCGGCGGGACCGGCCCAGTCGGAGCCGGCGGCGAGCGCCGTGGTGAGCCACAGGAGGCCGATCTCGGCGGTGACGGCGCTCGCCGTGAGATCGCCTCCCCGCGGGACGGCGGCGGGCAGCATCATCGGTAGCAGCCGATACGACGCCCCCATCACCATGAAGGTCACCCAACCGAGCACCGCCAGATGGGCGTGGGCGTAGACGTGGTGAAGGGTGAAGCCGGGCAGAATGTCGATCGACTTGTCGATCCCGATCGCCATCCCGAGCAGTGCCGCCAGCAGCATGTTGGCGAACGCCAGGAAGAACGGCAGGCGATGCTCGTCCGGGGCCGGAGCGCGAGAGAGCGCCGACAGGGTCCGCCAACCGACGCGGCCGATCGCGGCGACGACCAACAGGGCGGACCAGACCATCCCGCTGGGCTCGGCGATCCAGAAATGCGACACCATGCCGAGGGTCCCGACGACGAACAGCCAGAATCCCCAGCGGTCGGCAGGGCGGGCCGGCAAGGGGCTGCGAAGCGCCATCGGCAGGATGAGATACAGCGCGCCGAGGATCGAGCTGGTGAGCCACCCCAGTGTGACCAGGTGGACGACGGCGATCAGCTTCGGGTGGTAATAGAAGCCTCCGAGAGAGCGTGGGGATACGGCGGCGACCAGGAAGGCCGCGAGCAGGCAGAGATGGGCGAACAGCAGATAGCCGACCGGCAGCCACCGGTCGGGCACGCGTCGCCGGCGCCGTTCGGACACGTCTTCGCTCGGTCGACTATCTGTCGAGGAACCGTTCGAGCACCTCGAGCCGGGCCTCGATGTCGAGGAGCTTTTGCAGGATCAGGATGTGGGTCTTCTTGGCATCGATACCGACCGGGCTCTCGGGGTCGGCGATGAGCTCTTCGATACGGGTGGCTTCGGAGGGATGGATGTCGAGATTCAGGCCCATGTTCGGCTCTCCCGGTTGACGATGAATGGCTGTGCTCGGGCTGGTCGCTCTTCGCCGAGCCCACCGTTTCGGGTGGTGGCGAGACGGTGGGGTGTCTGCTAGCTTACGCTCAATTCGGTGATCATGTTCAGTCGACGTCGTTTCGTCAATTGGCTTCTAGGGACCTCGGCCGGTGCCGCCCTGGCGGCGATGGCCTATCCGGTGATCCGTTTCTTGAGCCCGCCGGATACCCCGGAGGCGAGCGTGCACCAGATCGAAGCCGGAGCGACGAACGATCCCGCCTTCCTCGAAAAGGGCTTCAAGATCATCCGTTTCGGTGCCGACCCGGTGATCGTCATCCGCGTCGCCGAGGGTGAGTTCAAGGCGTTTCACGGCACCTGCACCCACCTCGACTGCATCGTCGAGTACCGCGACGACAAGCGGATGATCTGGTGCAACTGCCACGACGGCGGCTACGACCTCGCCGGGCGCAACGTCGTCGGGCCGCCGCCGAAACCTCTGGAGACCTTCCAGGTCGACCTGGTCGATGCGGGTGAGGGTCGGCCGCAGACGGTCGTGGTGTCGAAGGCCTGATCGTGTCGCGACGCTGGAACAAGGTTCGGGACTGGCTGGACGACCGCCTGCATCTCGGCGCGGTGCGCGATGTCGCCCTGAAGAAGACCGTGCCGATCCACACCCGCACGGTCTACTACTACCTGGGCGGGATGACCCTGCTGTTCTTCCTCGTCCAGGCAGCGACCGGCATCCTGCTGATGCTCTACTACCGGCCGTCGGCGGAGACCGCGTACGAATCGATCGAGTTCATCATGACGACCGTGTCGTTCGGTTGGTTGATCCGCTCGATCCACGCCTGGGCGGCCAACCTGATGGTCTTCTTCGCCATCCTCCACCTGGTCACCGTCTTCTTCATGAAGGCCTATCGGCCGCCGCGCGAGCTCACCTGGATCACCGGCTGCATCCTCCTGTTCATCTCGCTCGCCTTCGGCTTCTCGGGCTACCTGCTGCCGTGGAACTCGCTGGCCTTCTTCGCTACCAAAGTGGGAACCGACATCGCCGGCTCGGTGCCGTTGGTGGGTGAGTGGATGCTGCGTTTCCTGCGCGGGGGCGAGCGGGTGAC
>JAWVZD010000518.1:0-2518 GCA_033722395.1 Thermoanaerobaculia bacterium
CCCGGGCCGCTCGGGATCCGCGCGGATGACGCGCGTGAAGTGCATCGGATCGATGCCCGAGCCGATCTCGCGCCAGCTCTGACCGTAGTCCGTGGTCACGTAGAGGTAGGGACGGAAGTCGTCGAGCTTGTAGCGCGTGCCGGCGAGATAGAGCCCGCCGGGCTCGAACGGGTGCGCTTCGATCGAGTTGATCATCGTCCACTCGGGCAGGCCGGCGGGGGTCACATCGGTCCAGGTGGCCCCGTCGTCGCGCGACAGGTGGACCAGACCGTCGTCGGAGCCGGTCCAGAAGACGCCCGGCTGGTGCGGTGACTCGAGAGCCGCGAAGATCGTGCCGTAGTACTCGACCGACGTGTTGTCCTTGGTGATCGGGCCGCCCGACGGTCCCATCGTCGATGGGTCGTCGCGGCTCAGGTCGGGGCTGATCTGCTCCCAGCTCTCGCCGCCGTCGTGGGTGCGGAAGAGCACCTGGGCAGCGGCGTAGAGTGTGTCGGGATCGTGCGGTGAAAAGAAGAGAGGGAAGTTCCACTGGAAGCGGAACTCGAGATTCTCCGCCCCCCACCCCATCGGATCGTCGGGCCAGACGTCGACGCGGCGGATCTCGCCGGTGCGATGGTCGACTCGCATCAGAAAGCCGCCGTAGGAGCCGCCGTAGACGATGTCCGGCTCGTCCGGCTTGGCGACGATGTGGCCGCTCTCGCCGCCGGCGGTAGGCTCCCAATCGCGCGTCGTGATGGCGCTGCCGAAGGCGGAGCGCGAGCGGATCCTGAGAGCACTGTTGTCCTGCTGACCCCCGAGGAGGCGATACGGGAAGTCGTTGTCGGTGGAGACGCGGTACATCTGGGCGGTCGGCTGGTTCGACTGCTCCGACCAGGTCTCGCCGCCGTCGTAGGAGACGTTGGCACCGCCGTCGTTCGCCTGCACCATGCGCAGCGGGTCGTCCGGATCGATCCACAGGTCGTGGTTGTCACCGTGCGGGGTGGAGATCTGGTCGAAGTTCTTGCCGCCGTCCTTCGAGCGATGGAAGCGGACGTTGACCACGTAGACCGATTCCTCGTCGGCGGGATCGGCGTAGATGCGGGTGTAGTACCAGGCGCGCTGCCTCAGGCTGCGGTCGTCGTTGGTGCGCTTCCAGGTCTCGCCGCCGTCCTCGGAGCGGAAGACGCCGCCCTCCTCGGCTTCGATGATGGCGTAGAGGTTCTGGTTGTCGGTCGGCGAGACGGTGATGCCGCTGATGCCGATCGTCCCCTCGGGCAGCCCCGGGTTGCGGGTGATCTCTCTCCAGCTATCGCCGCCGTCGGTCGACTTCCACAGCCCGGAGCCCTCGCCGCCGGACTCGAGGGAGTAGGGCGAGCGCCGCACCCGCCAGAAGGTGGCGTAGAGGATGCGCGGGTTGGTCGGATCGAGTGCCAGGTCGACCGCGCCGGCCTCGTCCGAGACGTAGAGGATCTTCTCCCAGGTCGCGCCGCCGTCGCGCGACCGGAAGACGCCGCGCTCCTCGTTGGGCCCGAAGAGATGCCCGAGGGCGGCGACGTAGACCAGGTCCGGGTTCCTCGGATGGATGCGGATGCGGGGGATGTGCCGCGTATCGTCCAGGCCGATCTGCTTCCAGGTCTTGCCGGCGTCGGTCGACTTCCAGACGCCGTCACCGTGCGACACGTTGCCTCGCACCGTCTTTTCGCCTCCGCCGACATAGATCACGTTGGGATCCCACTCGGAGACCGCCACCGCGCCGATCGAGCCGCCGAAGAAGCCGTCGGACACGTTCGTCCAGCTGCGGCCGCCGTCGGTGGTCTTCCAGACGCCGCCGCCGGTGCCGCCGAAGTAGTAGGTTTCGCGTTGCTGCGGGATCCCGGCGACGGCAGCCGAACGGCCGCCCCGATAGGGGCCGACCAATCGCCAGTCGAGCGCCTGGAGCGCGGCATCGGAGATCTCCGCGGTGTCGGCTTCGGCGCGCTCGGCCTTCTCGGCGGCAAGGCTCGGCGCCGCCACCAGGCTGACGAGCAACAGGATCGATACGAACGGGCGAAAGCGACGGCTACCACTCGGAGTCATGCGGGCCTCCTTCGGGAGTACGACGCCTCGCCGGTCGCGCAGGCCGAGCCCGCGGCGGAGGTCGTCGATCGGTGTGACGAGTCGGCGCTCGACGCTAACACAGCAACCCTCTCTTCACGGTCGAGATTTCTCTTGACTGCCAGGCGATTGTCTTTCAGAGTCCGCGGCGGGTCCGGCGCGAGAGTTACGGTCAGTGTGGCCGAGCCGTGCGTCGATCCAGCATCGTCTCGGTCCCCCGAGACGCCATGGACGAAGTCGGATAGAGGAGATTCGGCGATGGCCAAGAAGAAGTCCGCTGCCAAGAAGGCGCCGGCGAAGAAGAAGGCCCCGGCCAAGAAGAAGGCGCCGGCGAAGAAGAAGGCTCCGGCGAAGAAGAAGGCGCCAGCCAAGAAGAAGGCTCCGGCCAAGAAGAAGGCCCCGGCCAAGAAGAAAGCCCCGGCCAAGAAGAAATAGCACGCGCTCG
>JAWVZD010000519.1:0-2508 GCA_033722395.1 Thermoanaerobaculia bacterium
AGCCCGGCGCGTTCTACGGCGGCTGGGTCACGTCCGACGTGGTCGGCCCGTTCAAGGGCGTCCCGGGCTCCGAGTTCTGGTGAGCCTCCGGCCTACGGCTTCTGGATGAGGTCGTGGGCCTCCGACCACTCGTAGGCGCGCAACGTCGTCGTCCGCACGTTGCCGGCCGACGCCAGGTGCAGCAGGACGGAGGCCGCCACCTCGTCGGAGGGCGCGTCGAGGATCAATACGCCGTCGTGGGTGCCGATGGTCCAGTACTGCCCGAGGATCCTCACACCCGCCCGTTCGGCGTAGTCGTTGAAGGCGTCAGCGCGCTGGGGTGAGTCCTGGAGGTTCTTGACGCCTTGGTCGGTGTAGTCGAGTAGAGCGATGAAAGTGGCCACGGCCGACTCCTTCCGAGTTGGTGAGAGGGACTCCAATCCTAACCCTCCAACCGGGGGTTCGGCGAAACCGGAGCGGGGCCGAAGCCGAGAGATCCGCTGTTCGAGGAGAGCCGGCCGTTCCCTCGTGGACCCGTGGCCTCAGTCTCGAATCGCCGCGTTCCGCATGCCGCGGCGCGCCGGCGGTCGCCCGAGCAGCTCGTTCACCTTGTCGGTGAGCGCCTGCATCGAGAACGGTTTTTCGAGCCAACCGCCCACCCCGAGCGCTCGGAGCTCGGCGAGATCCTGACCGAGCGGATAGCCGCTCATCACGAGCAGTCTGGTCTCGGAGGAGCGCTGGCGCAGTTCGCGACAGAGTGCGACGCCCCCTAGATCCGGCATGACGACGTCCGTGAGGACGAGGCTGAACGGTCGCGCGGTCTCGTCGACGATCGCCAGCGCCTCTTCACCCGAGCTGGCAGTGACCACATCGTGGCCCTGAGACTGCAGTGTCTCGGCGACGAGTCGTCGGATCATCCGGTCGTCCTCGACTACGAGGATGTGGTGGCCGGCCTGGCCGCTGCTCTTTGCGCCGGCTTCGATCCCGCTCGTCTCTGCGGGACACTCGATGCGCGGAAAATAGAAGTGGAAGGTGGTGCCCTCTCCGACGCGACTGGCGCAGCTGACGTAGGCGTCGTGCTGCCTGACGATGCCGTAGACCTGCGCCAGCCCCAGGCCGGTCCCCTCGGTCGGACTCTTGGTCGAGAAGAACGGCTCGAAGATGCGCTCCAGGACTTCCGACTCGATGCCGACACCCGTGTCGCGCACCACGAGCTCCACCCAGTCCCCGGCCCGCATTCCGGTCTCGGGCACCTGCTCGAGCGACTCGAAGCGCCGGCTCCGCAGAGAGAGGCTCAGCTGACCGCCTGCGGGCATGGCATCGCGCGCGTTGAGTGTCAGATTGGTAACCAGCTGCTCGAGTTGGGCCGTGTCGCCCGAGATCCAGTGGGGCCCTCCGCTGCTCTCGACGACGATCTTCACAGTCTCGGGAATGGTGCGTGACAACAGCGGCACGAGATCGTCGAGCAGAGCGGCGAGATCGAGCGGCTGCCGCCGTGAGACGCTGCGCCGGCCGAAGTCGAGGATCTGGCGGATCAGGCGGGCGCCGCGCTCGGCTTGGCGCCCGACGACCGTGCCGCTCTGGGCGACCTCCTCGTCGTCGTGCTCGGCCAGCTGGTAGGCACTGAGCAGGATGCCCTGGAGGATGTTGTTGAAATCGTGGGCGATCCCGGCCGCGAGCTGCCCGACCGCGGCGAGGCGCTCCTGTTGCTGGAGCTGTCTCTGAACGGTGCGCTCGCGGGTCATGTCCCACATGACGAGAACCCGGGCGCCGCCCTCGAGCTCGCGTCCGGCGATCTCCAGGATCCGCCGGGGTGGTCCCTCGAGAACGAGCTCGTGCCAGCGCTTCTCGCCCGCCTCCGACAGATAGTCGTCGACCGGCCGATCGCCGATCGTCCGGACCGGTTCGTCGGCCGGCGATGTCGACACCAGGGGCAGGAGCTCCTCGGCGGTCGGGTTGGCGAGAGCGACGTGGCCCGAGTCGTCGAGCAGCACGACCCCTTCCGGGAGGCGCTCGAGGGCCGCCCGCAGGAACTGCTGGCCGCGACGGGCCTCTTCCCGAGCCGCCTCGCGCTCGCGCAGGGTCTGATCGAGGTCCTGCTTGATGAGGTCGATGGCGTCGAAGACCTCGTGGGCGCGGGGAAATCTCGTGGGCGCGTCGATCTCCGGCTTGCCGTCCTTGCTCCAGTCGATGCCGCCGAGGTACTCGAGCAGCACGTCGACCGGGACGGTGGCGCGACGATAGCGGCGCAGTGCCAGCCGACGCAGCCACGAGCGGCCGAGATGTGCGCGGCGATGGCGCGCGCGCTCCTCTTCGAGCAGCTCGAGGGCGTGGCGCCGATCGCGTGCCACCAGGCTGCGGAACGAGAGGAACGGTCGCCCCAGCGCGATGGCGGCCCGGATGGTGGCGCTCGCGTCGTAGAAGATGAAGGCGTCGACCGGATGTCGAGCGTGCCACTCGCGCACCGAGTCGACGTACCGTCGCCGGGCCCGCGGCGTGATGCCGGTCAGCCCGCCGAGACTGGCCAGG
>JAWVZD010000520.1:0-2502 GCA_033722395.1 Thermoanaerobaculia bacterium
CGGTGCGCCTGCCGCGCCTTCTCCAGCCGCCGCTCGGCCGCGCGCACGCCGTCGATCGCCGCCTGGAGCGGCCGGGTGGAGTTCGAGCGGCGCAACCCGACGTGCTCGCTCTTGTACTCCTCGATGCGACGGATCGCCGCCTCGGCGGTGCGGTCGGCACCGGCCTTGGAGGTCGCGGCCTGGAGCTGGTTCTGCAGCGAATCGGCCTCGGCTTGGACGCGGACGATCTCCGCTTGGCGCACGGTCGAGGTGGCGAACATCGTCTCGCGCGAGAGCCCCAGCAGGGTCGAGGCGTCCGGGGCGCCCTCGGAGGCGAGCTGGCCGGTGATATCGCGGTTTAGATCGGGATCGAGGGCACGGCTCGCGGTCGGATCGTCCAGATCCTGCCGGAGCTCGATCTTGCGGCCGTCCTCGAGCTCGACGAGGACGTTGACGGCCCAGGCGCCGTCGTCCCACGGCCGGTGGCGGTCGGCGAACTCGGTCTCCTCCTTCCTGCGGGCGTTGCGCCGGCGCCCGCAGATGCCGGCGTACATCGCCGCGTGCCAGCTCGACTTGCCGGCCTCGTTGGGGCCGTAGACGACGTTCATCCGCGGCGAGAGCTCGAGCCGCTCGTCGGCGAACGGCCCGAAGGCCACTGCCTCGACCACGAGCAGCTTCACCAGGAGACCTCCAGATCGTCGCGACCGTCGAGCGCTCGCAAGCCGGTGACGAGCACGCGGCGACGCTCGGCATCCGACTCGAAGGCATCCGACGCCAGAACGTCCGAGACGAACTGGCCGCGGACGGTCTTCTCGTGCTTCAAGGCCTCGATGTCGTAGGCCGGATGGACACCCGAGGCGTCGATCAACGGAGGCGCGTCGAGATCGTTGTCGATCTCGCCCAGGCGCTCGAGGCTCTGGCGATCGAGCTCCACACCGGGGGCGACCTCGCCCTCGAGCGCCAGACGGGCGACACCCGAGAGGCCCTCGAGGCTCGCGGCGACCCGGTCGCGGATGTCCTGCAGGCTCTCGGCGCCCGAGACGTCGATGGCGAGATCGTGCGCCGGCGACGCAGCGACGGTGCGCCAGGTGCGCTCGAGCGAGCCGTCGGAGGCGATCTCGACCACCACGGCGCCGCGCTCGCCGGACTCGCCGAAGGTGAGCGGCTGCGGGTTGCCGGGGTAGGTGTGCCAGTCGCCCGCTTTGGGGCGGTGGTAGTGGCCGACGAAGGCATGAGCGAGCCCCGAGGCCTGGATCTCGGCGGCGTCGAACGGGGCGTGTTGGGCCTTGTCGGCGACCTCGAGCTCGAAGCTCGCCCGCTCGGATCCGTGGAAGAGACCGAGATGGAGGTCGCCCGCGGCGGCATCGACCGCGAAGCCGGCGGCGAACGGCGGCGGTGTATCGGCCGGCCGCTGGTGGGCGAAGCCCCAGAGGACCACCCCCTCGGTCAGCTCGACCGGCTCGAAGGCCTCGCGGCGGAAGAGATGGACGTTCGGCGACCAGTCGATCTGGGCGTAGAGGCTGTCGCGGGCGAGGTAGTCGTGATTGCCCGGGGAGATGTAGATCGGTCGCTCGAGGCGCTCGAGAGTCGACTTCAGGAACGCCCCGGTGTCGGGCGTGAAGCGCTCCTGCTCGTAGAGATCACCGGCACAGAGGACCGCGTCGGGCTCGACCTCGTCGGCCAGCCGAGCGATGTTGCCCAAGGTGTCGCGGATCGCCTGGCGGCGGCGCTGCGCGCCTTCGCGACCGGCCCAGGCGAAGGTCGCGTCGAGGTGCAGATCGGCGAAGACGAGGAGCCTCATCGGCGCGGTCCTCCCGCAGCTTCGCTCACTTTGTCCCGTCCATCCCCATGCGTCGATTCCGCGCCGCGCGGCGCGGAGCGGAGCTCAGAATACCAGCCACCGGCTCCGCTCTCCGAGCGCCGCGGAGCGCTATCATCGTCGAGTGATCCGCCCCGTCCTGCTGCTCGGCGATCCCGGCCTCGTCGCGCCCAGCCGCGAGGTCGAGCGCGACGATCTCGAAGAGGTCGAGCGCGTCGCCACCGATCTGCGCGACACGCTCCTAGAGTTTCGCCGCCGGCACGGCGTCGGCCGGGGCATCGCGGCGCCGCAGATCGCCGAGCCGATCCGAGTCGTCTATCTGCACTGGCCCGAGGAACGCGTGCTGATCAATCCCGTGCTCGACCGCGAGAGCGCCGAGACGTTCGAGCTGTGGGACGACTGCATGAGCTTCCCAGAGCTCCTGGTGCGGGTGCGGCGGCACCGCTCCTGCCGCCTGACCTGGCGCGATCTCGACTGGAAGCGGCAGGTTCTCGAGGTCGAGACTGCCGATCTCTCCGAGCTCCTGCAGCACGAGGTCGATCATCTCGACGGTGTCCTCGCGGTGGCCCGAGCGGTCGAGCCGCAAGCCTTCGCCCTGCGCCCGCAGCTCGAGGCAGCGGGCGAGCTTCCCGAGCGATACGGGATCGGCTGAGCGCCGCTACGACCCCCGCGAAACATCCGTCGACCGGCCGGCGTAGGGTGAG
>JAWVZD010000521.1:0-2500 GCA_033722395.1 Thermoanaerobaculia bacterium
GGCGCTGGGCGGTGACGTCGATCGTCGAGCGGCGCGGCGCGACGGCGGTGACCACGGCCTCGCCGGCCGGGATCGGGCGCTCCTCGGCGCCGACGGTCAGCACGTAGTGGACGGCGCCCCGATCGCCCGGGCGGAGACCGTCGAGGAGGCCCTTGTCGATCGTGGGGCCCTCGTCGATCGTGGAACCGGCGGCCTCGCCTCCCAGGACGACGACCACCACCGTGAGGACGACACCCGGGGTCGAGGCGGGCACGGCCTCAGGCGGTCGGACGGTTGCGCAGCAGGTTCTCGATCTTCCGCACCAGATCGGCCGGGGCGAACGGCTTGGCGAGGTAGTTGTCCTGGCCCACCACCGTGCCGTCGATCCGCGCCTGGTCGCGCGTGTAGCCCGACATGAAGAGCACCTTGCAGTCGGGCCGGATCTCGCGCAGCCGCTCGACCATCTCCGGGCCCGACTGACGCGGCATGACGACGTCGGTCAGCACCAGGCCGGGCTCGAGGCCGCCGCGGCAGAGCTCGAGCGCCCGGTCGGCGCCGTCGGCGACGTGGACCTCGTAGCCGTAGGCTTCGAGGAGATCCGAGGCCAGGCGGCGCACCTGCGGATCGTCCTCGACCACCAGGATCCTGCGCCCCGGCCGCTCGAACTCCTCGACCGAGCCGGCGGCCTCGCGCGGAGCGGCTTCATCGTCCGTGCGCGGCAGGAAGATGCTCACCTCGGTGCCCTCCTCCGGGCGGCTCTCGATGTCGAGGATCCCACCGGTCTGCTTGACGATGCCGTAGACGGTCGACAGTCCCAGCCCGGTACCCTCGCCCTGCGCCTTGGTGGTGAAGAACGGGTCGATCGCCCGCCGGCGGGTCTCGTCGTCCATCCCCTCGCCTTCGTCGCGCACCCTGAGGACGACGTAGCCACCGCCCGCCGGATCGGCCGGCATCGGCTCGTCTTCCTCGAACTCCCCAGCACCCGCCTCGAGCGCCTCCTCGCGCCGGGCGTTCTCGGCCGAGATCACCAGCCGCCCGCCCTTGCGCATGGCGTCACGCGCGTTGACCGCCAGGTTGAGGAGGACCTGCTCGAACTGGGTCGGATCCATCCGCACCGAGCCGACATCCGCCGCGATGCGGGTATCGAGCACGATCTGCTCACCCAGGGTGCGCTGCAGCAGGCTCTTCATCTCGCCCACCAGCTCGGCCAGATCGATCACCTCGGGATTCAACACCTGCTGCCGGCTGAAGGCGAGGAGCTGCCGGGTGAGCTTGGCGGCCCGATCCGAAGCGCGTCGGATCTCGGAGAGCTCGTGGCGGATCGGCGCGTCGCCGGGCACCAGCGACAGGGCGAGCTCGGCGTAGCCACCGATCGCGGTCAGCAGGTTGTTGAAGTCGTGCGCCACGCCGCCGGCGAGCTGACCGATCGCCTCCATCTTCTGCGACTGCAGGAGCTGCTGCTCGAGCCGCTTCTGCTCGGTGATGTCGACCAGGGAGCCCTCGATCACGGGCTCGTCGTGGAGCCTCGGATCCTGCACCAGCCGGGCACTCACCCGGCCGATCAGGATCGAGCCGTCCTTGCGCCGGTAGCGCACCTCGACGCCGTTCACACGACCGTCGCGCTTCAGGCGCTCGACGTTGGCGGCCCGATCGACCGGGTTGGCGTAGATGTCGTCGGCGACGTCGAGGCCGAGGAGCTCCTCCTCCGAGTCGTAGCCCAGGATCTCGACCAGAGCCGGATTGACCAGGGTGACGCGCCCGTCGAGCGTCGTCTGGAAGACACCTTCGATGAGGTTCTCGAAGAGCTCGCGGAAGCGGGTCTCCGACTCGTGGAGCGCCGCGGCGGCGCGCTCCTCGAAGAGCTCCCGATAGCGGCGTTCCGACCGGCGCAGCTCGGTCGACTCCTCGAGCAGCTTCGCCATCGAATCCTGGGCCAGGAACACGGCGAGCGCCACCAGCCCCGCGAGGACGATCCCCACCAGCGCGACGACGCCCGACAGGAGCCCGAGCGGCCCATCGACGACCTTGCCCTCCTCGAGGCTCGATATGGCGTGCCAGAGGCCGCCGACGAAGGCGCAGAGGAAGACGAAGACCGCCGCCGGCAGCCAGCGCACCGGGGGACCGACTTCGAGCCACCACAGGCCGATGGCGTAGGCGACCAGACCGGTCCCCAGGGCGACGAAGCCGACGAGCTCCGAGAGATGGAGCGGCGACGAGACTCCCGGTACCGCGCCGAGAGCAACGCGCGCGAGTGTAAGCACCAGGGCCTCGGCGACCACGAGGACGCCGAGAAGACCGGAGAGGCGCGAGCAGACCCGAGCTCTGACTCGCGTCGTGCAGGCGACGAACAACCCCGCCGCCGACGCGAACAGCAGGAGGGTCGCCGGCAGGGCGAAGTTGACCGCCTCGAGCGAGCCGCCGTCGGGCAGGGTGGTGAGCAGGGCGACGATGGCGGGTACCGCGGCGACGGTGCCGACGAGCTTGAAGGCGGCCACATACGGGTGCCTCGCCCGCCCTTCGA
>JAWVZD010000522.1:0-2498 GCA_033722395.1 Thermoanaerobaculia bacterium
GAGCGGACGGCTGCGCGAGCCGCTCGCGGCGAGTCGTTTCGCCGATGCCGTGGTGCTGAGCGGCGCGGCGCCCCCGTCGGGCCGCGATCTGGCGGAAGCCTTGGCGCCGTTCGGATTCACCGGCCCCGGCTTCGCCGCCGAGACCGTGCCTGGCACGGCGCACTTCGAATCGGGAGAGCCGCTCGAGCCTCCGGCGCCGGTCGTGGCGGTCTCCGGCCTGGCCCGCAACGCCGCCTTCCACGATCTCGCCCGCACCGTCGGCTTCGAGCTCGTCGCGACACTGGAGCTCGGCGACCACCACCCCTATCCGCCCGCTACGCTGCGGCGGATCCGCGAGCTTTGGAGCCGTCATCCGGCGAGCGCCGTCCTCACCACGGCCAAGGACCGTGTCAAACTCGCCGGGCGACTCGACCTGCCACTCGCCACCCTGCCGATCTCGACCCGCCTGGAGCCGGGCTTCTGGCAGTGGCTCGGGTCTGGCCTGTCCGTAGCGGACTCTGCCGATCGCCGATGAAAGACGCCCCGCTCCTGCATCGCGTCGAATACGCCGCCTTCCTCACCGTCGAGCGGCTGCTCCGCATCGTCGGGCACCGTGGCGCCCGCCGCCTGGGAAGCGCTCTCGGAGCGCTGCTGTGGTCGAGCGCGAGAAGCCGCCGCCGGGTGGCGCTCGAGAACCTCGAGCGCGCCCTGCCCGAGCTTTCGGATCGCGCCCGCCATCGCATCGCCCGCGGCTCGTTCCTCCATCTGGGCCGCAACGCCTGCGACGTCCTCTCGGCCGTGCGCTTCGACGCCGTCGAGCTCTGCCGCCGGCTGACCCTGGAAGGGTGGGAGCAGTTCGAAGGGGCCCGCAGCCGTGGCCGCGGCGTGCTGGTCATGAGCGCTCATCTCGGTACCTGGGAGATCGCCGCCTATCCGGTCGGCCTCTACGCCGAGCCGATGCACGTCATCGGGCGGCCGCTCGACAACCCCCTGCTCGACCGCCATCTGACCCGCATCCGCACCCGTTTCGGCAACCGGACGATCCCCAAGCGAGGTGCCGCCCGCGGCACTCTGGCGGTGCTGGCCGAACGCGGGGTCGTCGGCATCCTCATCGACCAGCGCGTCTCCCCTGCCGAGGGCGAGCCGCTGCCGTTCTTCGGTAAGCCGGCGCTCACCAGCACCCTGCTCGCCCGTCTGGCGATCCGCTACCGTACGCCGATCGTGCCGTTGTTCGGCTCTCTGCAGCCGGGGGGACGCTACCGGGTGTGGTTCCGCGAACCGATCGAGCCCGACGGTAGCGACCCGATCGAGCTCACCCGCCACTGCCTCGGGGTCGTCGAGCGTGAGATCCGGGCCGCGCCGGAGACCTGGCTGTGGATGCACCGCCGCTGGGTGCACAAGCGAAACGGCGGCTGACGGCGGCGGCCCGCCTCCACCCGGGCGGCCTATTCGATCTCGAACAGTGCGTCGCCGGACTCGACCGCCTGACCGGACTCGACCAGGATCCGTTTCAGGGTGCCCGAGCGCTCCGACTGGATCTCGTTCTCCATCTTCATCGCCTCGAGCACCAGCACGCCGCGGCCGGGCTCGAGGGACTCGCCCTCTTCGGCCAGCAGAGCCACGACCCGGCCCGGCATGTAGGCGGTGACCGTCTCCGCACCCGACGCCTCGACCGCCGCGTGGGCCTGGCGCGCCAGGTGGGTCAGGGGATCGAGCACCTCGACATCGTCCTGGCCCCGCGACGAGACGACACGGTACCGTCCCTCGCCCAGCACCCGCGTGACGACCTCGAACTGGCGCCCGTCGACGAGCAAGCTCCGCCCCTGGCCTCCGAACTCCGCCGCGTCGACCCGGTGCTCCCGCTCGCCGATGCGAATCAGGTAGAGGTCGCCCTCGCGGCGGATCTCGATGCGCTCTTCGCGCTCGCCGAGACGCGCGATCAACTCCACGACGAGCCTCCCTGACGGGTGCGCCCGAAAACGTGCCGAAGGGTTACCCTCCCGCCTACCATCGCTCCCGCCTCATCGACTCGCGCCGCCCCGCCTGCCGCCAACGGCTGCGACCGCCGCGCGGGCTGCGCGAGGTGACCGAGACCCTGGTCGAGCGATTCAGATGCTCGATCGCCGCCGCCACCAGCGGCAGATCCCTACCGGCGTCGTCGTGTGGCGGCTGGAGATCGCCCGCCGCGAGCTTGCGGTCCAAGAGGCCGATGTCGAGCCGCCCCTGCCGGAACTCCTCGTCCGCCAGCAGGGCCTGGAAGAGCTCCTTGGTGGTGCGGATCCCCTCGACGCGCATCTCGCGCAGGGCTCGCTCGAGACGGCGCATCGCCTGCTCGCGGTCCTCGCCCCAACAGATGAGCTTCGCCAGCAGCGGATCGTAGTGCACCGTCACCTCGGCGCCCTCGTAGACCCCGGCGTCGACTCGCACCCCCGGACCCTCGGGCCAACGCAGGAGCTCGATCACCCCTGGCGACGGCGCGAAGCCGCGGTACGGATCCTCGGCGTAGAGGCGCACCTCGA
>JAWVZD010000523.1:0-2496 GCA_033722395.1 Thermoanaerobaculia bacterium
CACCCGGCCGGCCTTCACCTACAGCCAGGCGGCCATCAAGGAGTTCCAGGTGGTGCGCTCGAGCTACAGCGCTCGCTTCGGTAACGCCTCCGGTGGCATCATCAACGCGGTCACCAAGACCGGCACCAACCGCATCCACGGCGAGGTCTTCTACTACAACCAGTCGGACAGCTTCATCGAAGACGAGGACGCGCTGGGCAACCGGATCAGCACCTTCGAGCGCGACCAGGCCGGCTTCAACGTGGGCGGACCGATCCAGCGCGACGTGCTGCACTATTTCGTCGCCTACGACGCGCAGCGCCGCGAGGACGGCTTCCCCCGCGAGCCCGACTTCCAGGACGACCTCGATGCCGACCCGGCGCTGAACGCCGCGTGGGAGGCGCAGTTGACCGCCCTCGGCATCGACCCGGCGACCGAGTTCGATTACGTCTCCACCAACGACCAGGATGTCTTCCTGGCGCGTTTCGATTGGGCGGTGGCCGACAATCACCAGCTCTGGCTGCGCTCCAACTGGTCGGACAACGAGGGCGAGAACCTGACCGATACGACCTTCCAGACCACCGGACGTTCGGCCAACGGCTTCGAGGAGAACTCGTTCGTCTCGACGGTCGCCAGCCTCAACTCGGTGATCGGCTCGAACGCTTTCAACGAGCTCATCGTGCAATACTCGGCCGAGGAGCGGCCGCGGTCGGCCAACGTCACCGGCATCCCGGAGATCAACATCGGCTTCTTCGACGCCGTCATCGGGCAGAACCAGTTCCTGCCCAACTTCCTGGACGAGAACAAGCTGCAGATCCAGAACAACTACAGCCGCTTCATCGGTGAGAAGCACACCCTGAAGGCCGGCTTCGACTACACCAACGTCGAGTTCGACGACGGCTTCTGCCGTTTCTGCAGCGGCGCCTACTCGACCATCTTCCTGGACGACTTCGTCGAGGGGGACATCTCCTTCCTCACCGACTTCACCCAGGCCTTTTCGGACTCGAACGGCATCGTCTCCTACGACACCGACTTCCTGGCGTTCTACGTCGCCGACGAGTTCCGCGCCAGCGAGGACCTGACGCTGCAGTTCGGCCTGCGCTACGAGAGCCAGAACAACCCGACGCCGGACGAGTCGAACCCGCTCGAGCCGCTGACGGCGCAGGTTCCCGATTTCGACGACATCGCACCGCGCTTCGGCTTCTCCTGGGCGATCGGCGACAATGCGGTGCTGCGTGGCGGCGGCGGCATGTTCTTCGCTCCGACGCCGTCTCTGCTGGTCGCCAACGCGCTGCTGACCAACGGCGTCACGGTGACGCGCATCGTCCTGAGCCCGGGAGACCCCGGCTACCCGACCTTCCCGGGGATCATCAGCGACCCGGGCCAACTCGGGACGGTCACACCCGACATCTTCGTCTTCAAGCCGGGTTACGACAATCCCGAGACGATGCGCTTCTCGCTCGGCTACGAGCGCGCCCTGACCCCGGACTTCACCGTCGGCATCGACGCGGTCTACTCGGAGTCGGAGAACCTGGAGCGTAAGAAGGACATCAACCTCGACCCGACACCGACCGGCTTCACCTCGGACGGACGGCCGATCTACGGCGGCCGCGCCGCCCGGCTCGACCCCAACTTCAACAAGATCATGCAGTTCACCGACGACGCCGAGGCGGAGTACTGGTCGCTGGCACTGACGGCGCGCAAGCGATTCAGCCACAATTGGCAGTTCCAGGGCAGCTATACCTACTCCGAGTCGAAGGATCACGACACCAACGAGCGAAGCGTCTCGTCGTCCTCCTCCGGTTTTCCCTCGGATCACTTCAACCTCGACCAGGACTGGGGTTGGTCGGACTACGATACGCGCCATCGGGTGGTGCTGTCCGGCACCTGGGTCTCCGAGTTCGGCCTCAACGTATCGGGCATCTACCGCTACCGGGATGCGCTCCCCGTGAACCCGTTCTCGGACTCCGATCTGAACAACGACCAGTTCGACCGCGACCGGCCGGGACCCGATCAGGGCTTCTCGAGCTTCCTGGCGCGCAACAGTTTCCGGGGCGACGACTTCCAGACGCTCGACATGCGGCTGTCGTACGTCTTCGACATCGCGGATCGTTTCGAGGTCGAGCTCATCGCGGAGTCGTTCAACCTGCTCAACTCGGACAACTTCGTCGCCTTCGAGGACGAGATCTTTGCCGACGGTGAGCGCAATCCCGAGTTCGGCGAGCCACTCGCTGCGGCCCGTCCGCGCTCGTATCAGCTGGGCGCGAGGATCCGCTTCTAGGCGACCCCTTTCGGCACCAGCTCTGGTAGCACCGACCGCCCCACTCCGGTGGGGCGGTTTTTTCTCGCCTCGTCGCGACTGCTATCGTTACCCGACCGTGAGCCCAGCTTCTTTCCTCGCTCGACGCTCGATCGAACTGCTCGCCACCGGCGTGGCGAGCGCAGTGCTCCTGGCTCCACTCCCGGCACAGGAGATCGACCGAGTCCCCGAGGGCGAGTCGCCGAACCGCCGTGCCG
>JAWVZD010000524.1:0-2489 GCA_033722395.1 Thermoanaerobaculia bacterium
GACTCCTGGCAGGCCTTCTTCGACACCCTGATCGAGTTCTCCGAGGACGGCGTGACGCCGTTTCACCACAAGGTTTCTCTGCAGGGCAGTATCGCCCGCTTCATGGGGGATCCGGCGACCTGGAGCGACCCGGAGGCCGGCGTCAGGCACCCGATCCTGACCTGGATGCTGCCGCTCTCCCTGCCGCTCTTCCTGGGTCTCCTCTGGTGGCGCCGCCGCGACTGGGAATGGTGCGTGGCGGCGACCGTCCCGTACCTGCTGCTGTTCAATCCCACCACCTGGGACCACAGCCAGATCCTGCTGCTGGTCGTCCTGCCGGCGCTGCCTCTCCGCACGGCCCTCGTCCTCTGCGGGCTTCTTTGCGCCAGCTGGTTCTACTTCGACATCGTCTGGTCGAGCTTCGTCGGCATCGTCCGGGACGGCGACTCGACGACCATCGCGCAGCTCGTGCTGCTGTTCTATCCGCTGCTGAACCTCCTCGCCCTGGGATCGCTGATTCTCGACGAGCAGCGAGGCGAGGTCCCGTGCGACGGCGATGCGTCGCCCTCGAGTGTCGCGGTCGCCTAAGTCCTACGCGAGCCTTCTCGAGGCTGTCGACCTCACGAGCCCGTGCCGGCTGCTTCGGTGCCCTCTTCGGCCGACGGCGGCGGGAAATGGCCCAGTTGCTCGAGTGCCCAGAGATTGTTCCACTCGACCCAGATCTCGGCGATGCGGCCGTCTTGGATTCGGAGGATGCCGATGAACGGGAGCTCGAGGTGCGCGCCGCTGGGCGGGAACGGCCCCCACGGGCCGGTCTGGGTGCCGCTGTAGATCACCCGTGCCGCCACGAGGTCGCCTTCCGCCAGCATGAAATCGATCTCCTGATGCGAGTCGGGGACGGCAGCGACGTCCTGATGCAGGAACTCGATGAACTGCTCGCGGCTCTCGATCGTCAGGTGCGGTGTAGCGCCGCTGTGGCGCCTCAGGTCGGGCGCCAGCACCGCCTCGAGGGCGACGAAGTCGCGTCGGTTGATCAGGTCGGTCATGCGGCGCACCAGCTCCTTGTTGGCCTCGATGTCGTCGGCCGACACCGCTGCCGCGGCTCCGAGTAGGAGAGCGAGCCCGAGGAGAGCGATCCGCCCGAGGGTCGGTTGCATGACGGCTCCTTTCGTTTCGACGACGATGACCGGTTTTCCCGAGTCTACTCCCAGGGCCCCGGCGGCATGCGGAGCCGATCGACCTCGACCCCGGCGAGCGCCGCCTCCAAGAGCTCGGCGGCGTCCTCCGGGCCGACGTGGCCGTACCAGTGGTTCTGCGGCCAGACCGACACCGTCGGTCCGCGGCTGCAGTGGTGCTGGCAGCCGGTCTTGGTGACCAGCACCCGGTCCCTGAGCCCTTGCGCGCGCACCAGATCCTTCAAGCGGTAATAGAGGGCCTCGGCCCCTCGCTTCCCGCAGCACGCCTTCGGCGAGTCGTCGGGACGCGTCTTCAGGCAGACGAAGATCTGGATGTCGGGCTTGGGCAACGGGCGGTCCTCGGAGCGGCATCGTAGCAGGCCGGTGTGAGCGGTCGGCACCGCCGTCCGGCTTGACAATTCGCCGCGAGAGCGAAACAATTCGCCTTCGCTCGCCTCGGCTGGCGCCACTCCCCGACATCGACGGTTGAAGGGTGGTTCGACGAGGTGAGGGTACGAGTGCGTAGAGACGGCCCGCGAGAGGGCGAAGAAAGACGGCAGGAGGAAGTGATTTGAAGTACACCGGTCCGAAGGTCAAGTTGTCGCGCAAGCTGGGGATCCCGCTGACGACGAAGGCCGAGAAGTATCGCGAGAACAAGCCGTATCCGCCGGGGCAGCACGGCCTGCGCCGTCGTCGCCGGCCGTCGAACTACGCCCAGCAGCTGATGGAGAAGCAGCGTCTGCGCTACCAGTACAACGTCAGCGAGAAGCAGATGCGCAACTCCTACAAGCGCGCCAGCCGCCAGAAGGGTGTGATGGGCGAGAACCTGGTGCGCTTGCTCGAGATGCGCCTCGACTCGATCGTCCACCGGGCCGGTCTGGCGCCGACGATGTACGCCGCACGTCAGTTCGTCAATCACGGCCACATCGAGGTCAACGGCAGTCGGGTCGACATCCCCTCCTACCAGCTGCAGGCGGGGGACGTGGTCGCGGTGCGCGAGAAGAGCCGCAAGTTGCGCATGTTCAACGAGCTCCGGGTCACCGTGACCCTGCCGCAGTATCTTTCGGTCGACGAGTCGGGCTACGAGGTGACGGTGAACCACATGCCGAGCCGCGAAGAGATCCCGGTCGTCTGCGACGTTCAGCTGGTCGTCGAGTACTACTCCCGCTAAGCTGCTACCGGATCCGTAGCACCTGCGCGGCCGAGCGCCGGCCCGCCGAGGGTCCGTGCGTCCGCCAGAGGCCGAGCCGTGAACGACGTCCACTCCGGCCACCGAGCCATCCGATTCCTGGTCAATCCGGCCGCCGCCCGCGGCCGTGGCGCGGGGCACGTGCC
>JAWVZD010000525.1:0-2474 GCA_033722395.1 Thermoanaerobaculia bacterium
CCGGTGCCCTATTCCCCGCCGCTCGAATACGACTTCCTCCCCACGAGCGACGAGGTCGTCGAGGCCGCCCGAAGGCTGAGCCGGGAGTAGGCGCGCGGCGCTCCTCCGCCGGCGCTCTAGACGTCGTTTCGCGCCCCGCCGCGGACGAGCTCGAGGAATCTGGGAAGCAGGAGCGCCGTGTCGGGAGAATCGCGAAAGCGCAGGTGGGCGCGGTCGAGCTCCTCCGGCGACAGCTCGGCGGCGTAGCCGTCGAGGTAGCGTTGGAAGCGCCCGTAGTTGGTCTTCCGGTCGAGCTCGGGGTGAAACTGCGTCGCCCAGATCGGCTTGCCCGGAACCCGCAGCGCCTGATGGGCGCAGCGCTCGCTCGACGCCAGGTTGACGGTGCCCACCGGAGGGCGGGAGGCGCGGTCCTTGTGGCCGAGCTGGGCGGCGAACGGCGACGGCAGAAGGCCGAACAGCTCGTCGTCGGCCGCCGCCGGTGTCGGTCTGAGGTCGAAGGTCCCGACCTCGGCGTTTTCCGGATCGAAGACGAGCTCGCCACCGAGCGCCAGCACGAGGCACTGGTAGCCGAAGCAGGAGGCGAAGGTCGGATAGCCGCTCGCCACCACCTCGCGCAGGAAGGCCAGGGTGTCGTCGAGGTTGGGCAGGTCGCCCTGGGAGAGGTAGAAATCGCCACTGCCGCCGACCATGAGCACGTCGGTCGCGGCGAGCTGGGAGCGGCTCGGGGGCCCGGCGAGGAGATCGTGCGCGACGAAGGCGTCGGCCGCGAGGCCGCAGGCGGCGGCGAACGTCTCCACCTCCTCGGCGCGGGCGGGGTCGTCCTCGTAGCGAGCCTGGAGCAGGAGGATCTTCATCGATTGCTCGTTACGCGACGTGTTACGAGCCGCGCGGGCGGTCGAGTAGGCGGGCGGGCGCAGGGCCGCGGCCCGCTCGGGAGCGCCTGCTAGCATACGCGGCAGAATGCCGACCCGGCAATCCGAGGACTCGCCCTACTTCGTGCAGCTGCTGGCTGGCGAGGAGGTCGCTACGAGCGACCCGGTGGCCGGCCAGATGCGCAACTTCATGTACCTGGTGGGGGATCCGGGGACGCGCCGGGCCCTGGTGGTCGATCCGGCGTGGGACGTCGGCGGCCTGATCGACCGTGCCGCCGAGGACGACTACGAGGTCGTCGGCGCGCTGGTCACCCACTACCATCCCGACCACGTCGGTGGCGACCTGTTCGGTGTCTCGGTCGACGGCATCGCCGAGCTGTTGGAGCGCCGGGCGGTGCCGATCTGGGTCCATCGCGAGGAGGCGGAGGGCCTCAAGGTGGTGACCGGAGTCTCCGACAGCGACCTGCGGAAGGTCTCGAGCGGTGACACGCTGGACCTGGGCGAGACGCGGATCCGCTTTCTGCACACCCCGGGGCACACCCCTGGCAGCCAGTGCTTCCTGATCGGCGATCGACTGGTGGCGGGCGACACGCTCTTCGTACAGGGCTGTGGCCGGGTCGATCTGCCGGGTGGCGACCCCGAGGCGATGTACCATTCCCTCACCGGCAAGCTGGCCAAGCTGCCCGCCGACACGGTGCTCTATCCAGGGCACCACTACGGCCCCAGCCGGACCTCGACGATCGCCGACGAGCTGGAGCAGAACTACTACCTGAAGATCCGCTCCCTCGACGACTGGCGCCGCCTGATGGGCATGGCCTGACGGGCAAGGTCTGACGGGCTACGGGTGACCGCCCGTGCTGCGACCGGGGTCGCTCCCGGTGCTGCGGGTACTGTCGCCCCACATCTCGGCGAGCACGGCGCGGGCCTCCGGGTCCTTCATCGAGAAGTCCCGGTCGTGGTGATTCGGTCCCGGGATCCACTTCCACCAGAACATCCCTTCTATCGCGGGAGCGTTCTCGACCCGCCGGATCGCCAGGGCGATGAGGCGCCGACGGAGCCGTCGCGCCGCGGGCGACTCGTCCATCTCGTAAGCCCACGGCTGCCGGGCCGCCTCGAGCGAGCGGTTGTAGCCGATCTCGGCGAACAAAATCGGCTTGCCGCCGTTGCGCTCCGACAGTTCCGCCAGGTCGGCGAGCACGCCGTCCCACGCCCGTTGCAAGGCCTCGTCGCTCGGATCCTCGTCTGGGGCGAGCGGGAAGTAGGCGTGCACCCCGATGACGTCGAGCTCGCTCCAGAACGGCACCTCCTCGACGCGATCCCAGTTGGCGGCGTAGGTGAGCCGCCCGGAATAGATGGTGCGGACCTCGGCGATCAGGGCATGCCACTCCGGTCGGTGGGTCGTACCCTCGAGCTCGACACCGACGGCCAGCAGCTCGGCGCCGAAACGTGCCGCCAGGCGTGCCTGGTGGAGGAGGAAGAGCCGGTAGCCGGTGAAGAAGCGGTTCCAGCTCGGCTCGTCTTCGAAGCGGATGTCGCCGCGCCACTCGAAGCTGCCCCCGTAGCCCAGATGGGGCTTCCAGAAGAGCTCGAAGCCGCCGTCGC
>JAWVZD010000526.1:0-2467 GCA_033722395.1 Thermoanaerobaculia bacterium
CCTTCTTCCATTTGACCAGCTCGCGCTCGGCGCTCTCGGCGCGGCGCGCGGTGGTGCGGGTGTGCTCCGCCATCGCCGGCAGCCGGCGCCTGAGATCGGCGTCGTCGCGCCGCCCGTCGAGGATGCGCTTGAGCTGCCGGTGGACGATCAGGTCCGGATAGCGCCGGATGGGCGACGTGAAGTGGGCGTAGTCGCCCAACGACAGGGCGAAGTGGCCGGTCCCCTCGGCGCTGTAGACGGCGCGCTGCATGGCGCGCAGCACCAGCGTCGAGACCAGCGACTCGCGATCGCCGCCGTGGGCCTGCGACAGCACGCGCTGGAAGATCTCCGGATTGACCCCGCCCTGGTAGGAGGCCAGGGTGTAGCCGATGGCCGCGAGCGCCGCCTTGGTCTCCTCGAGCGTCGACTCGTCGGGCGGCGGATGGACGCGGTGCAGCGCCGGCATCTCGTGCGAGTCGAGCTCGCGCGCCGCGGCCCGGTTCGCCGTGATCATGAACTCCTCGATGATCCGGTGCGCCACGGTGCGCTCGGCGGGATGGATCTCGACCACCCGGCCGCGGGCGTCGAGCTGGAGGTCGACCTCGGGCAGGTCGAAGTCGAGCGAGCCGGCTGCCAGCCGCCGGTCGAGGAGCTTGCGCATCAACTTCTGGGCGCGACCCAGCATCGCCAACACGTCGCCGTACTCCTCCTCGTCGCCGGGCTGCGGCTCCTCGAGGAGGCGGGCGACCTCGCGGTAGGTCATCCGCCGGTGGCTCTTGATCCAGCTCTTGGCGAAGCGGCGCTTCACCACCTCCCCGTCGCGGTCGATGTCGAGAAAGACCGACACCGTCAGGCGGGGCACGTCGGGGCGCAGCGAGCAGAGACCGTTCGACAGCACCTCGGGGAGCATCGGCACGGCGCGCTCGGGAAAGTAGACGCTGGTGCCGCGGCGGTAGGCCTCGCGATCGAGCGCCGATCCCTCGGCGACGTAGTGCGACACATCGGCGATGTGGACGCCGAGCCGGAAGCCGCGGTCGGTCTCCTCGACCGAGATGGCGTCGTCGAAGTCGCGCGCCGACTCGCCGTCGATGGTGACGATCGTGTCCCTCGACAGGTCGCGGCGGCCGGCGAGATCGTCCGGGCCCGGGTCCTCCGGCGCCCCCTCGACCGCCTCGAGCACCTGGCCCGGGAACTCGTCGGGGATCTCGTAGTGCGCCAGCACCACCTCCATGTCCACGCCCGGGGCGTCGTCGTCGCCCAAGAGCTCCGTCACCCGGGCCGCCAGGTGGCCGCGCCGGCCCGGCTGGTCGAGGAGCTCGGCGACCACGTAGTCGCCCGGCTTGCCCTCCTTCGGTAGCGACCCTCTGAGGTCGACGTCCAGGTTGGTGCGCGGGTCGAACGGCTCCAGGCGGAAGCCGCCGTGCCACGGCACGGCCCGCCCGACGACCCGCCGGAACCGCCGCTCGAGGATCTTCGCCACCGAGGCCGGCGGCAGGCCGTGCTGCTTGCCCTTCTTCTTGCGCGGCTTGAGCAGCACCAGGTCGCCGTCGCGGGCCCCGTTCAGGTCGCCCTTGGGGATGAAGTAGCCGGCCTCCTCCTCCGTGCCGGTGCGCCCCAGCGCCCGCCCGCCGCGCAGGATCTCGACCCGGCCGACCACCCAGCGGGTGAACCGCAGCGCGTACCAGCGGCCGTTCCACTCCACTGCCTCGCCCTCGCGCTCGAGCTCGCGCAACAGCTCGGCGACGTCGGCCGGCTCGAGGTCGGTGCCGCTCGTCTCGACCAGCTCGCCGACCTGGGCCCCCTTCTTGCCACGACCCTCCAGCGCCTCGAAGAGGCGGCGTTTCTCTGTCTCGCTATGACCCGGTAATTCGTTTGACACGTTCCCTACCTGTCTCTACAATGCCTGGCGCGCTGCGAAAGTGGCGGAATTGGTAGACGCGCAAGGTTCAGGACCTTGTTCCCGCAAGGGAGTGGGGGTTCGAGTCCCCCCTTTCGCACCACACCCTACCCTATTTCTCGATCTCGAGGCCTGTCGCGCGCGGTTTCGGCCTCTAGTCGTAGCAGCGCTTGCCGGAGCAGCGCCTCGTTTGGTGCTGGGCCGGGCGGGGAGCACCGTTCCGCCGGCCGATACTGGTCTCGACCCAAGGCGTGTACTTGTACTCGCACGTCCGACCGATCCAAGGCGAGACAGAGCAGTACCCGCGCCGGTAGAGCCGGTAGGTCTCGCTCGCCTTCGCGTCCAACTCCTCAGCCACCTCGACCTCGAAGATGTCGATGTAGCCGCAGTTCCGGCGCAGGTACTTCAAGCCGGTGTGCTTGCGCTCGAGCATCAACTTGTCGACCGTGATGCTCTCACAGCGCCCGTTCTCGACCTTCATGTCGATGACGATCTCGCAGCCGTAGGGGGTCGAGATCTCGTAGATCGCCTCGGCCGTTACCGCACTCGGCTCGCAGCTCGGCTGCGAAATCGGCTCGACACCGCCTTCCG
>JAWVZD010000527.1:0-2447 GCA_033722395.1 Thermoanaerobaculia bacterium
CGACGAGCAACACCGCGGTGATCGGCACATCGCCGCGCTCGAACGTGACCAGCTCCTGCTCGATCCCGCCGTCGAGCACCGTGAAATCCTCTCGAGAGAGCTCCGGGGCCGGGCCGCCGTTCCGTGTCACGGTAACGAAGAGCTGCTTGAGCGCGACCTCGACCTGGTCGGTGAAGTTGACGCTCCGGGTGATCACCTCGGCCCGGCCCTCGGCTCCCCAGCTGCCCTCCGCGACGACCTCGAAGCGCCGTTCGACGTTCTCGACGCCGACATCGACTCGGATCCGCCACGGCGGCCGGCGTACGATCTCGATCGGTCGACCGTCGAGCCGGAACTCGACCTGCTCGATCGGCTGATCGCTCAACACCCGCGCCTCGACCTCGACCCAGCCGAAGACCGCCTGGTCGGGCATCGGCTTCTCGATCGTTACCAGGATCGAGTCGCTGGTCTTGTTCACCACCAGGACGCTGCCCAGCGGGCCGATCTGAGCCTCGAGCCCGTGAGGGCCCAAGATCTGTTGCAGCATCTGATGGAGCGACGAGGCGGTCGGCTCGGCTTCTACGATCATCTCCGGGCGCACGAGATCGGTCGAGTAGATCAGGTTGAGACCCCGGGAGCGCAGATCCTGTAGCGCCTCGCCGAGTGGACGCCCGACGTATCGCGGCCTCGACTCCTCGGACTCGGCCGCCTCCAGCTCGGCCGGCAACGGCCCGAGACCCGCGCCCAGACCCGGACCGAGCGCCGCTCCGAATAGAGGTCCGAGCAGGCCGCTGGCCGCCAGGAGCCCGATTGGCAGGAGTCGTCTCATCGAATCTCTCTCGGCCCGACGATCTCGTCCAGACGGTCTTCGAGATAGACGAGGTGTTGCCGGGTGCGCTCGCCGAGGAGGCGGCGCAGGAGCCTCAGCGACTCGCTGTCGATGCGGGCGTAGATCAAGCGGGGCGAGGGCTGCGACGTGGCGGCCGAAATACGCAACGCCGTAGCGAGACGCTCGACCGAGGCCCCGGAACTGGTGCGGTCGGTGAGATAGGCGATCTGCACCGGTAGCGAGGGATCGTCGGGCAGCCGCTCGAGCGCCGCGAGGATCAGATCTCGCGCTCGCTCGTAGTCGCCTCCCCGCCAGCTGCTGCGAGCCAGCTCCTGGTAGGCGAGGGAGAGGATCCAGTCCTCCCGTTCCCCTGCGATGAGCTGCTCCAGGTAGCCTTCGCCTTGCGCCCTCTGGTCGAGCCGCAGCAGTAGGATGCCTCGGCGTAGCATCGCCTCGCGATGTCCCGGCGACAGCCGCAGGGTGCGCTCGAGAAACGGCAGCGCTCGTCCATACTCACCCTGCCGCTCGTAGATGTTGGCCAACCCGAGGAGCGGAGTGGGGTCGTCCGGTGCCAACTCGGCGGCGCGCTCGTAGAGGCCGATGGCGAGCGAGGCGATCGAGGCCTCCTGGAGATGTCCCCCCAAGCTGGTCAGTAGAGCGGCCGCGAGCCGATCGGCGTCGGGGCGCCTCGATCCGACCCGATAGAGATCGATCAGCTGGACGGTCAGCTCGCGGGAGTGGACGGCGAGTGGGAGTCGGCGTGCCGCGAGGTGCGCCAGATAGGCTTGCTCGTGCAGCCGCGCCACCGGTAGCAGGCTCTCGGCGCCGCCGGCCGCCAGCCGGCGTGCGGCACGGATCTCGTCTCTGGTCAACGCCCGGATCTGCTCCTGGGAGGCCTCGGGCGCTCGAGCGGTCTCGAAACGGGTCAGCTCGGCGAGCGCTGACTCGAAATCGCCGGCGGCGAGTGGCACCAGAACCTGGAGGTAGGCCGACTCGGCCATCTCGCGCCCCTCGGCGGGCGCGCCCCCTGTCGGCACGCTCGGTGCCGGCACCCCCGGTGCCGGCGTGGGAGGCGCGAGCAACAGAGCCAGTCCGACCGCCGCCGCGGCCGATCGGCGCGGAGTCCCCCAGTGCCGTGTCACTCAGCGGGTCTCGGCTTCGATCAACAGGGTCCCGGCGGTGAAACGGTGCACCAGACCGCAGGTCGGCAACACCGCCTCCAGAGCCTCGTCCGGACGCAGCCCGGCGATCGACCCGTGGAGTCGAACGGTGGACGCCTCGGCGGCGAGGACGGGATCGGCGAAGCGTACCTCCCGACCGGTCTCCCGGGAGACCCAAGTCAGGAACGAATCCAGCGGCTGCCCGTCGAGCCCGAACGGCTCCGCCACCTCGAGCACCCAATCCCATTCGGGCCCGAACAGCGGCACGCTGCGGCGTGACAACGAGCCACCCGGCGACAGGAGAAGCTCGGTGCCCGCCACCGCCTCGTAGACTCGGCCCTGCCGATCGAGGTTGATCCGCCCCTCGCGCACGCGAACCCTCAGACCGTCGCTCGTCCGGACTTCGAACTGCGTACCGATGTCTTCGACCGCACCCCAGTCGGTCTCGACGGTGATGCCCGCCGAATCGCGGGGACCCG
>JAWVZD010000528.1:0-2444 GCA_033722395.1 Thermoanaerobaculia bacterium
AAGACGCCGACTCCGAAGAAGAGATCAAGAAACGGCTGAAGGGACTCGGCTACATCTCGTAGCCCGAGGGAACGGCGAGGACCTCTCCACCGATGGCGAGCTTCAACGCGCTCCTCAGGAGCGCTTTCGACTCCCTGCTGGAGCCGTTTCAGGACGGCTCTCCTCTGATCGTCCTGATCCCGGTGTCGGTGCTGACCGCAGTGTTCGCACTGTGGGTTTACAAGCGCTTCTCGCGCCAGGACGACATCGCCGCGGTCAAGGACCAGATGTTCGCCGGCATCTTCGAGATCCGCCTGTTCAACGACGACCTGCGGCTGATCTCGCGTGCCACCGGCACCATCCTGCGCCACAGCCTGCGCTACTTCTGGCTCTCCTTCTATCCGGCCTTCCTGATCATGCTGCCGCCGATCGTGCTGGTCATCGCCCAGCTGCAGTTCCACTACGGCTACGAAGGCTTCGAGCCGGGGCAGCAGGTTCTGCTCGAGGTCGACCTCGCGCCGCCGGCCGGTCAAGAGGCGTTTCCGGCTGGCGCCCCGAAGCCGGCCACCTCGCTGACGGTCCCGGACGGCTTCCGACAGGAGACGCCGGCGGTCTGGGCACCGACCGAGAATCTGCTGGTCTGGCGGCTGGCGGTCACCGACACCGGCATCTCCGAGATCGGCATCACCGTCGACGGGGAGACCGTGACCAAACGGATCGTGGCCTCGCCCCACACGGTTCGGCGCTCACCGATCCGGGTCGACGGCGGCTTCTGGGACCAGCTCATCTTCCCGGCCGAGGCTCCGCTCCCGCCGCAGAGCCGTATCGCGAGCATCCGACTCGACTACCCCACCACGACGATCTCCTTCCTGTGGATCGACTGGAACTGGCTGATCCTCTACATCGTGCTGATGGTGGTCTTCGGCTTCGCACTCGCCAAGCCGATGAGGGTGACGGTCTAGGCTCCCTTTCTGCCGACGGGGCTTTCAGCCGCGTCGCGGCGCGGCTCAGTCGCCGGCGAAGTACCGCACGAAGTCCGACTCGGTCAGGATCCCCGCCAGGCGCAGTCCCTCGAGCACCGGGAGGCAGCCGAATTTGTTCTCCAGCATCAGAGCGGCGGCCTCCTCGAGCGGCGTGTCGGGCTCGGTCGTCGCGACCTCTTCGGTCATCACGTCGCTGACCCGGCGCGAGTGCATCCTGGCTTCGCGCATCTCGAGCGGCAGCTCGTCGTCGGACGGGCTCGCGGCGCGCAACAGGTCCCGCATCGACACGAGTCCCACCAGATCGCCGTCCTCGTCCACCACCGGCACATGACGCACGTTGTGCTCGTCCATGAGGTTCTGGACGGCGTAGAGATCGTCGCCCATCGACAGGCTGTAGACGTGGCTGGTCATCAGGTCGCGCACTCTCAGGGCGGTCATTCCGCACCCCCTTTCAGTCGGGATGGTCGCAGTCGCACCGGCGGCTCGAAACACCCCGCGACGCGGTGCCCGGCCCACCCCGATAGACGAGGGCGCACGGAGGTCGCACCGACGGATGCGCCGTCGTACCGACGCCACCTGCCCGGGTAGTTTCGCGCACCGCCCCTGAGCGTGTGGTCGTCGCCCCGTCGAGCGACGAACATGGGTCGAAGCCCTCGCCGCGCCGCGATCTCTCGAACGGCCGAGGAGGATGTAATGAAGCGCGAAGATCCCCGTCTCCGTCCCGAGACCTTGATGATGAGCTACGGCTACCGGCCGGACTGGTCGGAAGGGGCCGTCAAGCCGCCGCTGTTCCAGACCTCGAGCTTCGTCTTCTCGAGCGCCGCCGAGGGCAAAGAGTTCTTCTCCTACGCTTACGGCCTCGCCGAGCGCGATCCGGCCCGACCGATGGGGCTGATCTACAGTCGCCTGAACAACCCCGACATAGAGATTCTCGAGCAGCGACTCAACCTGTGGGATCGAGCCGAGGCCAGCGCCGCATTCGGCTCGGGCATGGCAGCCATCGCGACCTCGTTCCTGGCTCTGGTCAGACCGGGCGAGGCGATCCTCTTCACCCGACCGGTCTACGGTGGCACCGACTATCTCCTGGAGCAGATCCTGCCCGACATGGGGATCACGACGCGAGAGATGCCGGCCGGCGCCGACCCGACCCTCGCGGCCGACCTCTGCGCCGATCTCGAAGCGATGGGCGCACCCTGTCGACTGATCTTTCTCGAGACACCGGCCAACCCGACCACGACGCTGACCGACATCGCGGGCATGACCGGGGTGGCCCACCGCCACGGAGCCTTGTGCGCGGTCGACAACACCCTGCTCGGTCCGCTCTACCAGCACCCCCTCGAGGTGGGCGCCGATCTGGTCCTCTACTCGGCGACCAAATACCTCGGCGGCCACAGCGACCTGGTCGCCGGCGTGGCGCTCGGCGATCGGGAGCTGATCGACTCGATCAAGGTCTACCGTACGATTCTCGGCACCATGCTGGAT
>JAWVZD010000529.1:0-2438 GCA_033722395.1 Thermoanaerobaculia bacterium
CCTCTCTGACGTCGGTGTAGACCTCGCGCGCCGCCGCCGCGAGCTGGTCGAGCTGCTCGGCCGCCTGCTCGCTCTTGCCACGCTCGAGGAACCGCTTCACCGCCTGCGCCTTGGTGTTGACGTAGGCGAGCACCTGCGCCATGCCGTCGTGCATCTCGCGCGCCAGCAGCGCCCGTTCCTCGGCCACCGCCAGATGCCGCAGCCGCTGGTGCAGATGGGCGTTGTCGATCGCGATCGCCGCCTCGGTGGCAAACCGCACCAGTGTCTCCTCGTCCTCCGGGGAAAACTCGTCGGCGGTCGTCTTGTCAGCGACGTAGAGGTTGCCACGGAACGGGCTCTTACAGGTGATCGGTACTGCCAGAAGGGAGCTCATCGACGGATGGTGCTCCGGGAAGCCGTGCGAACGGGGATCGGAGGCCACGTCGGGGATCCGTAGCCGCTGTCCCTGATGGAGGACCACGCCGAGCAACCCGTGGCCGACCGGTGGATCGCCGATCTCGCGTCGCCGTTCGTCGCCGATGCCCGAGGTGACGAACTCCTCGATCCGATTGTGCTCGTCGATCACCGAGATGGCGCCGTAGCGGGCGTCGAGTAGACGTCGGGCCTGGCCGACCACCTTGTCCAGCACGGTATCGAGCGCCAGCTCACCGTAGATGTCGATCGCCGCACGGTGGAGTGCCTCGAGCTCGCGGTTCTGCCGCTCGAGACGCGCCTGCATACGCCCCAGGATGTCGAACACCAGACCGTAGAAGAAGACCAGACCGATGAGCACCACTCCGGCGATGACGAAGCGCCCCGGCCACGACAACAGCTCCGGATGAAGCAGGTAGACCGCCAGCTCGATCGCCCCGACGAACAGAATGGGGGTGACGATCGCCAACCACTTGAGCTGGCGCAGCGAAAACTCGGTGGACGGACTCTTCACGCGTCTATCGGGCCCCGATCGGGACGGCGACAGGCTATCACTCGGAGCGCGACCGCCGGTTGGTGCGCCAGCCGGTCAGAACGTATAGGGGGCACCAGCCGCTCGCTCCCGTGATCACGGGATAGACGGCGAACAACATCAGGGCGAGATTCCACGGCCGCGGCACCAGGCCGAAACCACCCGCCAGCAGCATCGCGGCTCCGACAGCGAGCCGCAGGGCGCGGTCCCAGGCGGCTTCGTTCGCGCTCAACATGATCGTCGCGGCGTTTCCGGGCGTCGACTCCTCCTCGACGGTTCCCGGCGGGTTGGCCCATTGTGCCCGCCGGCCCGGCCCGCCAATACCCTTTCCGGGGTGGTGTAGCTGGTTCCGGAAGGATCGGCCTCGGCCCACCCGATCGGATGGGGATCCGACCGGTCGAGTCCGTTCCGGTAACATCTCCCGCACGCGCCGGTAGCTCAACGGATAGAGCAGCAGACTTCGGATCTGCCGGTTGAGGGTTCGAATCCTTCCCGGCGCGCCAAGAGCGAAACGCCATGACCGACACTATCGAGATGCAGCCGATCGGCGTCGTCCGCAGCCCGTTCACCGACGTCGACCAGAGTCCCAAAGGGCCTGGCGCCGAGCATCGCGCCGAAGGCACCCTCGACATCCGGCCGGAGCTCGAGGCGGGACTGGACGACATCGAGGGATTCTCGCACCTGTTCGTGATCTGGGTGTTCGACCGGCTCTCCAGCTACGAGCTCACGGTGACCCCGCCGACCGATACCCGGCGGCACGGTATCTTCGCGACACGAGCTCCGATGCGGCCGAACAGGATCGGACTGACCGTCGTGCGGTTGCTGGAGCGCCGCGGCAACGAGCTGCGCGTCCGGGGCGTCGACATGCTCGACGGCAGCCCGATCCTCGATCTCAAACCGTACCTGTCGAGCGTGCCGCCCGAGGATCTCGCACGCGGCTGGCTCGAGACCGCCCGGGCACCGTAGCGACGGGTCTCTCCGTCCCGCGAACCAGAACGGACTGTCGAACGGGCGTCGCCCGAACCTGATCGGCTTGGCATAATGTCGCCCCTCCGAAACCGACACGAACTCTCGAGAGGAGCCCGATTCATGACACGACGACTCCCACTCGCGCTACCACTCTGCATCGCGCTCTTCGCGTTCGGCTGTACTCCGGCCGACCACGACGAGCCGGCCTCGACCCCGCAGGCCCCCGAAGCCGCAGCGCAACAGAGCTCGCCCTCATCGGTCATCCACGTCGAAGCGACCGAGTACGCCTTTACCGCCCCGCCGAAGCTCCCCTCCGGCTGGGTGACGCTCCACTTCGAGAACACTGGGGAGCAGACTCACTTCCTGCTGCTCTGGAAGCTACCGCCGGAGCGGACCTTCGACGAATTTGCTGCCGAAATCTCGCAGCCGTTCAACGTCGAATACAAGAAGTACCGCGCCGGAGAAGTGACACGAGACGAGTTCCTCGAGTCTCTCGGAGCGGTGCTCCCCGAGTGGTTCCAGGACG
>JAWVZD010000530.1:0-2436 GCA_033722395.1 Thermoanaerobaculia bacterium
AGAACGGCGCCGCCGACCGGGCCGAGACGACTCTCGCCGGGGTGGCGGGCTTGGGGAGTGCCACCGCCGACCTGGCACGACAGCATCTCGCCCGCCTGTGGCTCTGGCAGGGTCGCTACGCCGAGGCCGCGGCGGCGCTCGAGCCGATCGTGGCGCGACGATCCACCCGGCTCGACCTGCGGCTCGACCTGGCCCGGGCGCTCGAGGGGGCGGACCGGCTCGACGAGGCGCGCTCGGAGTTCGAGCGGGTCGTCGAGGGCCTGCCCGAGGAGCCCGGCGCCTACTACGGCCTGGCGCGAGTGCTGGCGCGCCAGGGCGACAGCGAGGCGGCGGAGGAGGCGATGGAGCGCTTCGCCGAGCTCCGGCGGCTCGAGCGCGAAGCGCTGCTCGCCGAAGGCCGGCGGGAAGCGACCCGGGCCGAGGCCCGGCGCCTGGTCCGCGTCGGCGAGCCCACGGCCGCGGCCAGGCTGCTCGAGCAGCTGCCTCTCGAAGGCGAGACCGTCGTCCTGCTCGCACGGGCCTTGCTGGCGGCGGGCGACGAGCGCGCCGCCGAGGAGGTGCTGCGCCGGGCTCTGCTGCGCGATCCGTCCCGCACCGATCTGCGGGCGCTGCTGGGCGAGGTCGGGTCGCGGCGGGGGGAGGAGGAGTGAGCCGGCGACGATCCGGATTCGTGGCGGGTTGGTTGGCCGGTCTGCTGGTCGGTCTGCTGGTCACTGGCGCCGGCTTTGCCGCCGAGCCGCGGGACTGCGGCGGCGTCCTGCTGCGGGAGCTGGCGCCGATGGTCGGTCTCGACTTCGTGCACGTCCGTGGCGCCAGCGGAGAGAAGCACCTGCCGGAGACCATGGGCGCCGGAGTGGCGTGGCTGGACTACGACGGCGACGGCTGGCTCGATCTCTATCTGGTGCAGTCGGGGCCGTTCCCGGCGGAGGGCGACGGCTCGCTTCGCGGTCGGCTCTATCGCAACCTCGACGGACGGCGGTTGGTCGACGTCGGCGAGCGGGCCGGCGCGCGGCACCACGGGTACGGCCAGGGGGTGCTGGCGACCGACCTCGACGGCGACCGGGTGACCGACCTGGTGGTGAGCACGTTCGAGGGGGAGCAGCTGCTCGCCGGGGGAGTCGACGGTGCCTTCCGGGCGGCGGCCGATCGACTCGTCGTGAGCCAGCCGGGATGGAGCTCGTCGGTCGCCGCCGCCGACGCCGACGGTGACGGCGATCTCGACCTCTACGTCACCCGCTACGTCGAGTACGATCCGGCGGCACCGATCTTCTGCGGCGATCCCGAAAGCGGCGAGCGGGAGTACTGCGATCCGTCGTTGTTTCGTGGCGCCGCCGATCGCTTCTACGTCAACGACGCCGGCCGCTTCGTCGACCGCACCGCGGCGGCCGGTCTCGCCGGGGCCACCGGCCGCGGCCTCGGCGTCGTCTTCACCGATCTCGACGGCGATCGGAGAGCGGATCTCTACGTCGCCAACGACCTGACCCCGAACCACCTGTTCCGCAATGCCGGGGGCGGCCGTTTCGAGGACGTCTCGCTGCTCTCGGGGGCGGCGGTCAACCGCGACGGCAAGCCGGAGGCCGGCATGGGGATCGCGGTGGGGGAGTACAGCGGCGACGCGGCGCCCGATCTGCTGGTGACCAACTTCGACGTCGAGACCAACACCTTCTACCGCGCCGTCGGCGGGCTCGCCTACGAGGACGTCTCGGCGGCCTCGGGCTTCGGAACGCCGTCGTTCAATCACCTCGCCTTCGGCATCGTGTCGACCGACCTCGACGGCGACGGTGTGGAGGACGTCTACGTCGCCAACGGACACATCTTCGAGCGTCCGGCGCGCGACAACGTCAGCTTCCGGCAACCGGATCAGGTTCTGCTCGGCGACGGGCGGGGCGGCTTCCGAGCGGTGAGGTGCGCCGTGCTCGAGGCGCGGCCGACGGTGGCGCGGGGTCTGGCGGCGGGGGATTTCGACAACGACGGCGATGCCGATCTGGCGGTGCAGGAGAACGGCGGTCCGGCGCGGCTGCTCGGCAACGCGACGCCGCGGCGCGATTGGCTCGGCGTTCACCTGGTGGGCCGGTCGCCGAATACCGAAGGGGTCGGGGCGAGGCTGACTCTGGAAGGCGGGGAGCGCACCCAGCGGCGATGGGTGGTCGCGGGCTCGAGCTACCAGTCGACCTCCGACCGCAGGATGCTGTTCGCCCGCGCCGCGGGGCCGGATCGGGCGCTCGAGATCGAATGGCCGTCGGGTCGCACGGTGCGCTTCGTGGCGCCGCCGATCGATGGCTATCTGGTGGTGCCGGAGTAGCCACCAGCCACCGATTACCTTCCTCCACGCAGCGGATCGCGGGCGGGTGCACCCTACGCTCGCTGGGGTATGGGGGATGCTCGCTCCGGGGGCACCCGCCCGCTGGGCTGCGCTGAGCTGGGATCCCGCAGGTG
>JAWVZD010000531.1:0-2417 GCA_033722395.1 Thermoanaerobaculia bacterium
GTATCCGGGCGACGTCTTCTACCTGCACTCGCGGCTGCTCGAGCGTAGCTGCAAGCTGCGTGATGAGTTCGGCGTGGTGCCGGCGGACACGCCCGACGATGCGACGGATCGGTCGATCGTCCACAAGCACCCCGAGGGCCTCGGTGCCCCCGAGGAGCACCGGCCAGACGACGAAGAGGGGCTGTACCACCGACCGGAGGGCCGCGAGCGGGCCGAAGCCTGGCTCGAGACGCTGGACGACAAGGATCAGCTCAAGGTCCACAAGTTCCCCGACAGCGGTGGGTCGCTGACCGCGCTGCCGATCATCGAGACGCTCGAGGGCGAGGTTTCGGCCTACATCCCGACCAACGTCATCTCGATCACCGACGGTCAGATCTACCTCGAGCCCGATCTCTTCTTCGCCGGTGTCCGGCCGGCGATCAACGTCGGCATCTCGGTGTCGCGCGTCGGCGGCAACGCTCAGATCAAGGGCATGAAGAAGATTGCCGGCTCACTCCGGCTCGATCTGGCCGCTTTCCGGGAGCTCGAGGCCTTCGCCCAGCTCGGCACCGATCTCGACAAAGCGTCGCAGCGGCGCCTCGATCGCGGCGAGCGCATGGTGGAGCTCTTGAAGCAGCAGCAGTACGAGCCGATGCCGGTCGACGAGCAGCTGGTGTCGATCTTCGCCGGCACACAGGGGCTGCTCGACGATATCGAGGTCGCCTCGGTGCGCGAGTTCGAGGCCGATCTGCTGAAGCACTTCCGGAACGAGCATCCGGAGGTGCTCGAGGAGATCCGCGAGAAGAAGGCGCTGTCGGACGAGCTGACGGAGAAGCTGACCCGGATCATCAGGGACTTCCAGTCGCACTGGAAGGCCGACCACGAGGACGAGGACGCCGCTTGAGGCGTCACGCGACCAAGATCTAGCAGGACGGAAGCCGGGAACCGATGGCGAATCGCCGTGAAATCGTCAAGCGCCGCACCGCGGTGCGCAACATCCGCAAGATCACGCGGACGATGCAGCTCATCGCCACGGCGCGCTACCAGACGGCCTACAAACGGGCCGCGGCGACCAAGCCGTATAGCGAGAAGCTCGCCGAGATGGTGGCCAACCTCGCGCGCGCCTCGGCCGGGCTCGAGCACCCGCTGATGGCGGAGCCCCAGACGACGGAGCGCTCGGCCCTGGTGGTGATCACCAGCTCGCGCGGCCTGTGCGGTGGCTACAACTCGAACGTGCTCCACCGGGCGGTCGAGCACATCGACCGACAGGCCGCCGACGGCGTGACGACCGACACCATCATGGTGCGCAAGAAGGGGATCAACTACTTCGATTTCGTCGAGCGCGAGATGGCCGAAACGCTGACCGACATCACCGACATGCCGGGCTTCGGCGAGGTGGAGCCGTTGGCCGACCGGCTGATGGAGCGCTTCGTCGCCGGCGAGGTGGGCAGCGTCTACGTCGCCTACATGCACTTTTACTCGACGGCGCGGCAGCGTCCCGAGGTTGTGCAGCTCCTGCCGCTCGCCTGGGAGGCGGCAGCGGAGGAACGCGAAGGAGAGGGCGACGAGGAGGGTGACGCCGCCGCGGTCCGCGAGGTCGAGTTCGAGTTCTCGCCGGCGCCGCAGGAGATCCTCGACGAGCTGCTGCCGGCGAGTGTCCGGATGCGCCTCTATCAAGCCTTCACGGAGGCCGCGGTCAGCGAGCAGATGGCTCGCATGGTGGCGATGAAGCAGGCCACCGACGCGGCCGAGAAGAAGATCAAGCAACTGACCCGGGAGTACAACCGGGCCCGGCAGACCGCCATCACCATGGAGCTGCTGGATATCGTGGGGGGCGCGAGCGCGCTCGCCTGAGGACGGTAGACGATGGAAAATTACGGCGAAGTCATTCAAGTCATCGGCTCGACCCTGGACGCGAAGTTCCCGGAGGACAAGCTCCCGGGCATCTACCACGCGCTTCAGGTGGAGATCGAGACGAAGGTGCTCGACGAGACGGTCCGAGAGACCCTGTGGTGCGAGGTGGCGCAGCACCTCGGAGGCGGGCGCATCCGTGCCATCGCCCTGGGGTCGACCGAGGGGTTGAAGCGCGGCGCCAAGATCCTCGACACCGGAGCGCCGGTGTCGGTGCCGGTCGGCGAGGAGACCCTCGGCCGCGTCTTCAACCTGGTCGGCGAGACGATCGACGACTACGGTCCGATCGAAGTCGACGAGCGCCGTCCCATCCACCGCGAGCCGCCCGAGCTGAAGAACTTGTCGCCGAAGACCGAGATCTTCGAGACCGGCATCAAGGTGATCGATCTCCTCTGTCCGCTGGTGCGTGGCGGTAAGGCCGGTCTCTTCGGCGGCGCGGGTGTGGGCAAGACGGTCATCATCCAGGAGCTCATCGCCCGGCTGGCGCGCTTCCACAGCGGCTACTCCTGCTTCGCCGGCGTCGGCGA
>JAWVZD010000532.1:0-2395 GCA_033722395.1 Thermoanaerobaculia bacterium
CGCCGTGGCAGCACGAGCCGAAGCTCTCGTCGAAGGCGGCCTCCGTTCCCACCATGACGAAGCTGTAGCGCCCCATGTCGCCCGGCACGAGCACCGGCTGGCCGATCTCGCGATACCGACCGAGGAGCTCGGGATGACCGGGCGGAAAGGCGCGGGTGGCTCCCTTGCGGTGCACGCAGACGGTGCGCTCCTCTCCGTCGATCCGATGCGTCTCGCGCTTGGCGATGTTGTGGCAGACGTCGTAGACCAGGCGCAGGTCGGAGCCGGCTTCGTTGCCGAGCACCTCGTCGAAGGCGCGACGCGCCTGATGCCCCATCATCTGGCGGTTGGCGAAGGCGAAGTTGGCGGCGGCGTTCATCGCACCCCAGTACGACTCCGCTTCGGCGCTCGCCAGCGGAGCGCAGCAGAGCTGCTTGTCGGGCAGCTCGATGCCGTGCTCCCGGCTCGCCTCGACCATCCGATCGAGATAGTCGTCGCACACCTGGTGGCCGAGGCCGCGGGAGCCGCTGTGGATCATCACCGTCACCCGGTCCGGCAGGAGACCCAGGGCTTCGCAGACCTCCTCGTCGAAGCATTCTTCGACCCGACCCAACTCGGCGAAGTGATTACCGGAACCCAGCGTGCCGAGCTGGTCGTTGCCGCGCGAATGGGCGCGTTTCGACACCTCCGAGGGGCGCGCGTCCGGCAGGCAGCCGTGACTCTCGATCGCCTCGAGGTCGCGCTCGTCGCCGTAGCCCTCCTCCACCATCCAGGCGGCCCCCTCCTCCAGTACCCGGTCGAGCTGGCGGTCGGAGAGCTTCAGATCGGAGCGCGACGAGCCCACGCCGGACGGAATGCGCTCGAACAGACGATCGGCCAGTGCCTCGACCTTCCCCGCGACGTCGTCGTGGGCCAGCTCGGAGACGTGCAGCCGCACGCCGCAGTTGATGTCGTATCCGACCCCGCCCGGCGAAATGACGCCCTCCTCGTCATCGAACGCCGCCACACCGCCGATCGGGAAGCCGTAGCCCCAGTGGACGTCCGGCATGGCGATCGACGCTCCGACGATTCCCGGCAGTTGAGCGACGTTGGCGACCTGCTGCAGGGCCTGCGGCTCGAGCTCCCGCATCAGCTCCTCGTCGGCGAAGAGAAGGCCGTCGGTCCGCATCGCCCCGCGCCGTGGGATGCGGCACCGGACGGCGTCGAGCCGTTCGATGTCGAAGCTGCGCTGGGTGTCGTTCATCGCTCTCTCCCTTCTGCCAGCCGCCAGGGCGCGTCCGGGCGACGACCTCTGTCTCGGCCCAACCTCGCGATCAGAGATCGAACACCAGCTCGGCCCGCAGACCGTCGTCGCCCGACTCGAGCCGGTAGCCGTGCCGCGTCACCGCCTTGAGCTGACGCTCGGCCTCGTGTCGTTCTGCGTCGAAGCGCTCCCCCTCGACGCGTAGGGGCGGCCCGAGATGGACGGACCGCGGCAGGAACCGCTCCGAGTCGACCTGGTAGACGAGCTCGCGCACGAAGCGGAAGAAGCGCTCTTCCGCGTCATCGCCGCCGATCTCGAGCTGCCGTTCCTGCCGTTCCTCGACCGGGCTGTCGCCGACCACGAGATGCCTCACCAGGTCGACCGCCGACTGATAGAGGGCCTCCGTGTCCGGCGCCTCCACCTCGGCTCTGACGTCGGCGGTGTGATCGAGCAACCGGAAGCTCATCGTCGGGGTGACAGGAAGCCGTGCACAGACGACACCCTATCAGCCCCCGCCGAGCCGATTCGATGCACGCCAGGGCGAGCGACCGCTAGGAAACCTCGATGCGCCGCGGCTGGGCCTCGGGCGCCTTCGGCAGGCGCAGGGTGAGAACGCCCGCTTCCATCTCCGCGGTGATGGCGGCCTGGTCGATCTTGCTCGACAGCGCGAACGAGCGGATGAAGTGGCCGACGTCATACTCGGTGTAGACCGGCTCCAATCCGTCGTAGCGACTCGAGTCGATCTGCCCCTCGACCGATAGACGGCCCTTCTCCAGAGTCACGGCGACGTTCGCTTTGTCGACCCCGGGCATGTCCATCACCACGGTCAGCGCATCCTCGGTCTCGAAGATGTCGGTGTAGGGCGAGTAGTAGCGGCCGGGCGAGGTCGCCTCGGTCGCCTCGGCCTCCTGCTTCGACTGCACCTGGATCTCTCTGTCCTCTGCCATCTCGGTGACCTCCGCCTAGCCGACGTCGATCTTCTTCGGTTTGTCCCGTTCGAGGCGCGGCAGCTCGATGGTCAGGATCCCGTCGCTGAAGCCCGCCGAAGCGCGCTCCTGATCGATCTCGACCGGAAGGCTGACGGTGCGGTCGAACGCCCCGCCGCGTCGCTCCACACGATGCAGGCTGATACCCTCGCCGTAGGCGATCCGCCGCTCCCCGGCGATGCGCAGC
>JAWVZD010000533.1:0-2391 GCA_033722395.1 Thermoanaerobaculia bacterium
GCAGGTGAAGGTCGGCGGCACCATCGGCATCGTCTGCGCCGCCGTGGTCGCCCTGGCGGCCTACGGCCTGCAATCCAATCCGGTCTACTCGGCGGTCGTCGGATGTTCCCTCTTCCTCGCCATCGTGCTGGCCTCGGTGAGCGGGACGCTGGTGCCGATGCTGTCGCAACGGCTGGGGATCGATCCGGCGGTCGCTGCCGGACCTCTGGTCACCACCGCCAACGACATCACGGGACTGCTGATCTACTTCGGCCTGGCGTCGGCTCTGATCGAGCTGCTAGTACGGTAGGGTCGGCGCCGGGCGGCGGACGGCGATGCAGCTGGTCAGCTCCGAGGCGATCGTGCTCGACGTCTTCGACCTGCACGAGGTCGATCGGATCGTCACCCTCCTCACACCGGAGCACGGAAGGATCAAGGGGGTTGCGAAAGGGGCGCGGCGCAAATACAGTCGCTTCGCGGGTCAGCTGCAGACCCTGGCGAAGGTCGACGCGACCTGGTTCGTCAAGGGGGACCGCGAGCTGGTACGTCTTTCGGGACTCGAGCTGAAGCGCTCGGCCGAGAAGCTGTCGAACGATCTCGACGCGCTCCTGGTGGGAGGTTACCTGGCCGACCACATGCTCGAGTTCGTCCAGGAGAACGAGGAGAGCCGGCACTTCTACCGCCTTTTGGACAGCGCCGTCGAGGCGCTGCTGGGAGGGCTCGACCCCCGGTTGGTGGCACGCTACTTCGAGGTCTGGACTCTCCGGTTGGCGGGCATCTTCCCGGTACCTCTCGAGTGTCCGCAGTGCGGTCGCCGCTTCAGCGAGGTCGGAGCCGGGCTGCCGCGCGGCGAGTACGCTCTGCTCTGTCGCGCCTGCCACCACAGCGCGCCGGACGAAGAGGTGTCGCAGGAGGTGCTCGCTTTCCTCCTGCTGACGCGGTACCGCCGCATGGACGAGTTGGCCAACGAGGCACCGGAGCGACGCGTGTTGGCCGGCGTCGAGGCACTGTGCGCCCTGATCCGGCGCGCCTTTCTGCAACGCGAGCTCAAGAGCTACCGGGTGCTCGAACAGGCACTCGGCGGGACGTGAGGGATCGACGACGATGGCGAGCTTCCAGGAACTGACCTTCAGACTGTTGCAGCACTGGAGTCGGGCGGGCTGCGTTCTCGAGCAACCGTACGACCTGGAGGTCGGGGCCGGCACGATGCATCCCGCCACGTTTCTCCGAGCTCTCGGGCCGGAGCCTTGGCGCGTGGTCTACGTCCAGCCCTCCCGTCGCCCCGCCGACGCCCGCTACGGCGACAACCCCTTCCGATTGGGCAAGCACTACCAGCTACAGGTCGTGCTGAAGCCGTCACCATCCGACGTCCAGCAGCTCTACATCGACAGTCTGGAGGCGATGGGGATCGACCTCGGTGAGCACGATCTGCGCTTCGAAGAGGACAACTGGGAGGCCCCGACGCTCGGCGCCTGGGGCCTCGGCTGGCAGGTGATGCTGGACGGCATGGAGATCACCCAGTTCACCTACTTTCAGCAGGTCGGAGGGCAGGAGGTCGATCTGGTGAGCGCCGAGCTGACCTACGGGCTCGAACGGATCGCCATGTTCCTCGGCCTCGAGCGCAGCGTCTACGACGTCGACTGGGTCGCCGGCGGACCGACTTATGGCGAGGTTCGGCATCAGGACGAAGCGGAGATGTCGGCCTACTACTTCGAGCTCGCCGACGTCGCTTTCCTCGAGACGGGGTTCGACGGCTACGAGAAGGAGGCCCGTCGATGCCTCGAGGCGGGCTATGTCGTGCCGGCCTACGAGGCGACGTTGCGGTGCTCCCATCTGTTCAACGTGCTCGACTCGCGCGGTGCCGTCTCGGTCACCGAGCGGGTCGCACTCATCAAACGCGTGCGCTCGCTGGCCGTGGCGTGTGCCGAGGGCTGGCTCGACAGGCGGCGCGAGCTCGGCTTCCCACTCGCCGAGCCGGCGGAGGAACGGTCGGTTGGCGGAGAGGGGGAAGGGTGAGCGGCGGAGAGCTCCTACTCGAGGTGCGCTGCGAGGAGATCCCGGCACGGATGCTCCGACCGGGGGTCGAGGAGATCGGTACGCGCCTCTTCGAAGAGCTGCTGGCACGTCACCTGGCGCCCGAGAAGGTGGAGACGAGCTTCACGCCTCGGCGACTGATCGTCGCCATGCTCGGCATACCGCGTCGGGAGCCCGATCGGGAGGAGCGGGTCACCGGTCCACCCGCGAGCGTCGCGTTCGACGACGACGGTGCGCCGACGGCCGCCCTCGACGGTTTCGCCGCCCGGCTCGGTATCGACCCGGCGGATCTGGCCACCGAGGAGACGGAGAAGGGGGAATACGTCGTCGCCGTCCGCCAGATCGAGGGGCGGCCCGCGCTCGAAGTCCTCGCCGAGC
>JAWVZD010000534.1:0-2386 GCA_033722395.1 Thermoanaerobaculia bacterium
GACCGAGACCGGCGGGCAGGTCGGCGCCACTCGCGACCGCGATGCCGGCGGCGACCGTCAGCAGCGCCGGCGCCACCAGGCCGAGGGCGAGGATCGACAGAACGACCGCCAGCAAGCTCCAGCGGAAGCGGAGCTGCACGAAGGCCGAGCGCTCCACCATCCGCCATATCGAGCCCAGGCTGCCGTAGCCTCGCACCGAGCGGATCCCGGCGTCCAGGCCGAGCCAGAGGCGACCTCCCGCCCGCGCCACCGCTCGGCCGAGCGCCACGTCGTCGATCAGGGCCGAGCGGATCGTGGCGAAGCCGCCGATTCGTTCGAGCGTACGGCGCCGCACGAGCATGCAGCCGCCGGCGGCCGCCGCCACCGAGGAGCGCCTCGAGGCGACCAGGCGGAAGGGGTAGAGCAGATGGAAGAAGTAGACGAACGGTGGCACCAACAGCCGTTCCCAGAAGGTCTCGGTCCGCAGGCGCGCCATCACCGAGACCAGATCACGTCGTTCCCGGCGCGCCACGTCGAGCAGAGCGGTCACCGATCCGTCGCGATGGGCGATGTCGGCGTCCGCCACCAGGATCCACTCCAGATCATCACCCCATCGCTCACCGATCTCCCGCCGGCCGCGCTCGAGGGCGTGGAGCTTGCCGGACCAACCGGACGCGGGCTCGCCGGCGGCGACGACGACGAGCCGATCGGCCGCTCCGACCGCCTCGGCGGCGCTCCGGGCCAGCTCCACCGTGTCGTCGGAGGAGCCGTCGTCGACCAACACCACGGCAGCGAGCGGCGGGCTCTGGCGCAACAGCGTCGGCAGAGTCTCCGGCAGGGTGGCCGCCTCGTCACGGGCCGGCACGAGCGCCACCACCGTTCCACCGCAGTCGCTTCGGTCGGGCTCGCCGCGCTCGACGTCCCGGTCGAGCAGCAGCTCGCCGGGCCAACGCCTGGCGCGCACGAGGGCGAACCCGAGCCAGGCACCCAGCACCGCCAGAGCGACCACCTCGACCGCGACCATGTGGCGAGCATACTCGGGGTCGGGTGGGTCGGGGGAGTCGGGCGAGTCGGGCGAGTCGATCCGGGTGACCCCCGCGCCCTGTGAGTAGACTAGGCGCCGCACCGATCCCCGACGATTGGAGACCGCGATGAGACCGATGCCGCTACCCGTCCTCCTGATCATCCTCCTCGCCACCGCGACCGCGGGCGGCGACGCGCAAGCCGCCGACGCGTCGCGCTTCGAGCCGATCGACGTCTTCGAGCTCGAGTGGGCCTCCGATCCGCAGATCTCTCCCGACGGCGGGTGGATCGCCTACGTGCGGAACTTCATGGACATCCAGCGCGACCGCCGCGCCTCGAACATCTGGCTCGTCCGCTTCGACGGCTCGGAGCACCGCCCGTTGACCTCCGGTAGCGCCCAGAACACCAGCCCGCGCTGGTCGCCGGACGGCGAGCGGCTGCTCTACGTCTCCACCCACTCCGGCTCGACGCAGCTCCACGTCGCCTGGCTCGATGCCGGACAGGAGGCCCGACTGACGCAGCTCACCGAGCCGCCGAGCGCCGTCTCCTGGTCGCCCGACGGTCGACAGATCGCCCTGTCGATGAGCGTGCCGTACGAGCCTGAGCCGCTGGCCGACCTGCCCGAGCCGCCCGAAGGGGCCGAGTGGGCCGCGCGACCGCGCGTCGTCGAGCGGGTCACCTACCGCGCCGACGGCACCGGCTTCCTCGACCCCTCCTTCACCCACAAGTTCGTCGTACCGGCCGAGGGAGGAACGCCGCGGCAGGTCACTTCGGGCGACTTCCACCACCGCGGCGCCAGCAGCTGGTCCCCCGACGGCTCCAGCCTGATCTTCTCGGCCAATCGGCATCCCGACTGGGAGCTCGAGCCGCAGAACAGCGAGATCTACGAGCTGGTGCTCGAAGACGGCACCATCCGCGCCCTCACCGACCGCTTCGGACCGGATCACAGCCCGGTCGTCTCGCCCGACGGGACGAAGATCGCCTACCTCGGCTTCGACGATCGCTACCAGGGCTACCAGGTGACCGGCCTCTACGTGATGGACCGCGACGGCAGCGAGCCGAGGCTCGTCACCGCCGATCTCGATCGGGACGTCGAGGCGCCCCGATGGAGCGCCGACGGCCGCGCCCTCTACTTCCTCTACTCCGACCGCGGCAACACCAAGCTCGCCCGCACCACCCTGGCCGGCGAGATCACCGTCCTGGCGGACGACGTCGGAGGTCTGTCGCTCGGACGACCGTACGCCGGTGGCGCGTTCTCCCTCTCGCCGACCGGTCGCTGGGCCTATACCGAGAGCCGCCCGTCCTATCCGGCCGACGTGGCCGCCGGCGGCACCGACGAGGCGTCGGACCGGCTGACACGGCTCAACCAGGACCTCTTCGGTCA
>JAWVZD010000535.1:0-2372 GCA_033722395.1 Thermoanaerobaculia bacterium
CTTATCGGAGGGCGAGCCCGACGGACAGCGTCTCGCCCCCGCTCCGACTCCCAGATCCCACTCTATTCTCCACCCCTTCGACGACGCCTCTGCGGCGACGGTGTGACAGTGTCGAGACACGCCACCCGACCGACGAGCATCCCTGTTCTCCGAGGCGGTCCGAACTCGCCATGGACTCGAGGCGGAGCCGGTCCTGTTCGGAACGAGCCCGCTCAGACCTCGGTGCCGCCGTCCCGCAGCACCTCGGGGGTCACCAACCAGCAGAGCGCCATCCGCCCCCAGTCGAGCTCGTTCCATTTCTCGAGATCGGCCTCGAGGCAGGCCGAAGCGGCCGTCGGGAAGCGAACCCGCCCTCCGCCGGCGAGTCCGCTGACCAGGCCTGACCAGACCGGCTCGTGCCCGACCAGAAGCACTGTTCCGACCTCCTCCGGCAGCCGCCGCAGATGGGCGAGAACCGCCTCGCTCCCCTCGCCGTAGAAGCTCTCTTCGAGTTGCACCGGTTTTCGCCAACCGGCCGCCTCGACGGCGAGCTCCGCGGTCGTCCGCGCCCTCACGGCCGGTGAGCTCGAGACCGCCTGGGGCTCGAGATCGAGGGAGGCCAGAAACCGCCCCATCCGGCCCGCCGCCGCCGCACCCTCCGGGGTCAGCGGCCGTTCCCGATCGGAGCCGTCACCCCAGCCCGCCTCGGCGTGTCGAAGAAGGAGCGTTCGGCGCAGCATCTTTCGGGATTCTAGCTCGCCCTCACACCCGCGGTGTCGTGATCCGGCGCATCGACCCGCCTTCGTATCGTCACGGGGATCCTGCGAGGCACCGCGCGTCGCGCCCCGCCAACGGCGATCGTCAACGGGGAAGGACGACGCGGAAGGTCGAGCCGCTACCGAGCCGGCTGTCGAGCTCGACCGTGCCGCCGTGGAGCTTGGCGGCGTGCTTGACCAGGGCCAGGCCGAGACCGGTACCGCCTTCCTCCCGCGCCCGGCCCTTGTCGACCCGGTAGAAGCGCTCGAAGACCCTGGGTACCGACTCGGGCGGGATACCGATGCCGGTGTCGGTCACCTCGAGGCGTATCTCGTCGTCGGACGACCGCAGAGTGACGCGCACTTCGCCGCCGTCGCGGTTGTACTTGACGGCGTTGTCCAGCAGGTTCAGGACGAGCTGCTCCAGGGCGTCGTGATCGCCCTCGTAAGGCGGCATCTCTTGCGCCAGGTCGAGCTCGATCGCGATCTCGCGCCGCTCGGCACGCGGACGCACCAGCTCGGCGGCGTGCTCGATCAGCGCGTCGAGCTCCACCGCCTCGGTCTCGAGCGAGTCCTGCTCCGTCGCCTCCATGCGCGCCAGCGGCAGTAGATCGGCGAGCAGGGCTTCGAGGCGCTGGCACTGTCCGAGCACCCGCTCGGTGAACTTGAGCGCCACCTCGGGGTCCTCGAGGGCACCCTCCTTGAGGGTCTCGGCGTAGCCACGGATCGCGGTAAGCGGCGTCTTGATCTCGTGCGACACGTTGGCGACGAAGTCGCGCCGCGTCTCGTCCAGATGGACACGCTCGGTGACGTCCCGCACGACCAGCAGCACGCCCCCGGTCGACACCGGTACGGCGCTCGCCGCCAGGATCCGTCCGCTCTCGAACGGCAACCGCGGATCGGAGGCCGCCTCACCCCCCTCGAGGCAGTCGCTCACCAGCGACACCAGCTCCGGTCGGCGGGTCAGCTCGAGCGGCGTCTTCCCCTCCACCGGGGTCTCCGAGTCGATGTCGAACAGCGTCCGCAGTCTCTGGTTGACGAACTGGACGCGGCCGTCGTCGTTCGCTACCAGGATCCCGTCCGACATGCTCGAGAGGATCTCCTGCAGGTGGTTGCGCTCCGAGCGCACCTGCTCGATCTGCTCCTCGACCCGATCCGACAGGCGGTTCAGCGCCCCCGCCAGAGCCGACAGCTCCTCCGCCTCCGGTGCGTCGAGATGTCCCGAGTAGTCCCCTCGGGCCAGGCGGTTGGCCCCTTCGACGAGCTCCGACAGAGGTCGGAAGAGATGCCGCCGCAGCCCCCACCAGACGACGAACACGGTCAGCAAGGCGGCACCGGCAGTGAAGAGCAAGGCCCGCAGCAGACCTGCCTGCACGGCATGCACCTCGTCGAGTCGTCGCGCCAGGCGGAGCACGAAGAGGCGACCCTCGGCGTCGGTCTCCCGGCGCGCGACGTAGATATAGACCTCGCCGGTCGTCACGCTGCGACGCACCGACCAGCCCTCGCGCTCGGTCAAGGCCGCCCGGACCTCCGGACGTGAGCGGTGGTTGTCCATCTTCCGGACCCCATCGAAGCTGCGCGCCGTGTCGGCCAGAACGACTCCGTCGCCCTGGATCACGGTCACTCGCAGATCACCGC
>JAWVZD010000536.1:0-2368 GCA_033722395.1 Thermoanaerobaculia bacterium
AGACGAGATACGGCACCATCACCGTCAGGACGATCCGCAGCCACCGGGCCGGCTCGACCTGTCGGGCCATCAGGGCGTCGCCGTGGTTGATGGCGACCAATATGGCGCCGACGCCGACGGCGTACTTGATACCGCGCCTGACGATCGACGGCGAGAGGGCGAGTCGGAGCCAGTCCGCCATGGTCTGTTCGGCCGCGCTCTAGTGATCCCAGCCGTGGCGCTGGCGGAGCTCTAGGAGCCAGTGTGTAACTTCGGGATGGATCGTGTCGCCGCCCTCGAGCTCGAAGAAGAACGGTTGCCGCTCGATCGGTGTCGGCAGGATCTGGTCCATCGTCGCGGTGTCGAACAGCCGGCCACCGAGCATGGTCAGCACCACCTTCTCGGAGCGGCGCAGGTCGTCGAGGGGGTTGCCGTCGACGACCGCCAGATCGGCCAGCTTGCCGACCTCGATCGACCCGATGTCGCCATCGAGGCCGACGTACCGCGCTCCATCGATGGTCGCGGCCCGCAACGCCTCCCACGGCGTGAACCCACCCTGCTCCATCATCCACATCTCCCAGTGGGCGGCGAGCCCGTCGAGCTGACCGTGGGCGCCGATCTGCACCGACACGCCCTCGTCGGCGAGCTCCTCGGCGAAGCGGGCGACGAAGAAGTGGTTGTAGTGCAGGTCGGGTGACTTGCTGCGGCGCATGGCGCGGGGCTCGACGAATCGGCGCGGCACGTAGCGCATCAGGTGCTCGTTCTTCCACACGTCGGTGTGCTCGTACCAGTACCGCTCGCCCGACTGACCGCCGTAGGCGACCACGAAGGTCGGCGTGTAGCCCACCTCGGTCGCCGACCAGAGCTGCACGACGTCGTCGTAGCCGTGCGCCAGCGGGATGGCGTGCTCGATCCCGGTGTGGCCGTCGACGATCTCGGTCAGGTTGTGCTCGAAGCGGCCACCGCCTTCCGGGACCACCATGACGCCGGCCCGCTGCGCCGCCTCGATCACCATCTGACGGGCGTCGCGGCGCGGCTGGTTGTAGCTCTTCACCGAGATCGCGCCGACCTCCGCCAGGCGTTCGACGTGGAAGACCGCATCCTCCAGGCTGCCGATCTCGGCCTTGTAGTCGGGCACGTGGGCGCCGTAGAGGATCGTGCCGGTGGAGAAGATGCGCGGCGCCACGATGCGGCCGGCGCGCTGCATCTCGGCCGCCGAGAAGACGCTCGAGGTGTCGTTCGAGGGATCGTGGAGCGTCGTTACCCCGAAGGCCAGGTTGGCGAACATGCCCCAATTCTGCTCCGGGGTGATCTCCTCGCGTGCCTGGGCGCCGTGGGCGTGAGCGTCGACCAGACCCGGGATGACGGTCTTGCCACTGACGTCGACGTGCTCGGCGTCGGCCGGGATCTCGACCTCGCCCAACCGTCCGACCGCCTCGATCCGGTTGCCCGCTACGACGACGACTCCGGGTTCGAGGACCTCCTGCTCCTCGGCAGCGTCGCGCATGGTGACCACGCGACCCCCGACCAGCGCGATCCGACCCGTCGGAGCGTCGGCCGGGACGGAGAAGGAGAGATCGACCCCCTCTTCGACCGGAGCGGGGAGATCCTCCGCCGCCGTTCCACCGAGGAAAGCGAACGCGTCGGCGAGGCGGCGCGAGTAGAGCGTCGCACCGTGCGACCAGTGGAGGGTCGAGCTGTCGGCCGACCAGTGCAGGAACTCACCGGCCCGGGCCGACACCTGGCGCGTGGGAATGGACTTCATCTTCGCATCGACGGCGACCGTCTTGCCGGTGGCGACGAAGGGCGCCACCCAGACCTTGTAGCTCTCGCGAAAGGCGACCCAGCGTCCGTCGGGTGAGAGGCCGAACTCGGTGACCTCGGCGCCCTTCAGGTGGGTGCGTTCGTCGACACCGTCCAGTGTGACGCTCTTGAGCACCCGCTCGGTCTGATTCTCGACGTCGGTGAAGTAGACGCGGTCGCCGGCGGCGCCGAAGTGGGCGTCGACCCCCGATCTCGAGATCCGTTCCGGCTCGCCGCCGGCGCTGTCGACGACGTAGAGCCCGGGAGCGACCGACCAGCGTGGGGACAGCAGGTAGCCACCGGCGATCTTGCGGTAGACGATCCGCTTGCCGTCGGGAGAGTAGCGCGGCTCCAGGTAGTGACCCGGCTGTGGAGTGACGACCCTTCCCTCACCGCCAGCGGCCGAGACCACCCGCACCGAGCCGAGCTCCTGGTCGTCCCAGGTGGTGTAGACGATCCACCGTCCGTCGCGCGAGAAGGAGGGGTAGAACTCGAAGTGGTCGTCCTGGCGTGTGAGGCGACGCGGCGTGGCGTCGACGCCGTCCTGGATCCAGAGGTGCCCCAGCGACTGGAAGACGATGCGCTC
>JAWVZD010000537.1:0-2365 GCA_033722395.1 Thermoanaerobaculia bacterium
GTCCCGAGGGGCGTCGCCGGCCCGCCGATCTCCCGTACCTCTTCGAGCTCCGCCCGGTAGACGAGTGCCGGGGGATGGCCGGCGCTGACCAGGCGGAGCCGGCGGGCACGGTGGTCCACCACGGCGATCTGCAGGGTGACGTACATCCGACCAGGGGCGATCTCGCGCACCATGCGATCGAGTCTTCCGAGGGCGACGGCCGGTGTCGCGAGGTCGGAATGGAGGAGGTGGATGCCGCCACGGATCGACGCCAGAACCAGGCCGCTGGCCATGCCGTGACCGGCGACGTCGCCGACCACGATCGCCAGGCGCTCCGGGTCGAGAACGACGAAGTCGAAGTAGTCGCCGCCGACCTCGCTGGCGGGCAGCGATGCGCTGGCGAGATCCAGCCAACCGAGGTTGGGAGTGTGGCGGGGCAGCATGCTGAGCTGGATCTGTCGCGCATCGTGCAACTCTTCGCGCATCCGGTCCTGCTCGCGAAACCGGGCGACCTCGCGCCGCCATTCGGCCAGGAATCGGCGGCGGACGCCTGCGGTGATGCGGTTGCCGAGCCAGAGGACGAGGAGCGCCCAGACGGTGGCTCCGATCGACATGCCGATCTGCATACCGGTGCTCGGCGCGCTCGACGCTCCGAACCCGAGCGAGGTGGCTACGGCGAGGCCGAGGCTGATCGCCAGAAGGCCGGCCAGCTCGGCGGTTCGCAGGCGCAGCCGGAGAAGGACGAAGGGTGCGATGTAGCCCGACAGGGCGTAGCTGAACTCCGCCACCGGGCTGACCGTCAGCAGCACGACGAGCTGGAGAAGGAAATGGCCGATCAGAACGACCCGGAAGGTCCGTTCGAGCCAGGCCGTCCGCCGCACGAGGAGAAGGGCGGCGGAGACGCCGAGGTCGACGGCCCAAGCGATCGCCGCGACGGTCGACCCGTTGCTCAGGGTGACGCCGAGACCGACCGCGGAGCCACCGACCGCCAGCGTGACGATCCAGCGCCAGAAGCGCCAGTTGGCATCGTCGAAGTGTCGCTGGACCGCCCGTTCTTCCGGCAGCCGGACCGACTCGGTGAGAGCGAGTGGCTTCATCTTCGTGACGTGGGAGTTGGGTCCGGTGTCGGAAAGGGAGGCTACAGGGGAACGATGCCGCGGTAAAGCGGTGCGCTCGGCCGGGAGAGGCCTTAGACTGGCGATCGAGCGGAGCGACGAGCTCGCCGTGCGGGCGAGAGTCGAGACCGGAGGATTCGACGGCCGAGGCCGATACGAGATGCACCCCATACTGAGGCCGTTCCTGGCCCACCAGGGCGTCGTCGTCCTCGACGGGGGCCTCGCCACCGAGCTGGAAGCGCGCGGCGAGACGCTCGACGATCCGCTCTGGTCGGCCGCCGTGATGCTGGATCGCCCCGAGCGAATCGGCGAGGTGCATCGCGCCTACCTGGTGGCTGGTGCGGACTGCATCCTGACGGCTTCCTATCAGGCGAGTCTGGAAGGGCTCGAGCGCCGTGGCCTCACCACCCACGAGGCCGAGTCGGTGCTACGGCGGTCGGTCGAAATAGCCACCGCCGCGCGCGACGAGTTCTGGGCGGCGCGACCGGCCGAGAACAGCCGTGTCCATCCCCTGGTGGCGGCCAGTGTCGGCCCGTACGGCGCCTTCCTCGCCGACGGCTCGGAGTACCGGGGTGACTACGACCTCGATGTCGACGCTCTGATCGAGTTCCACCGACGCCGACTCGAGGTTCTGGTCGAAGCGGGACCGGACCTGGTGGCTTGCGAGACGATTCCCAGCTTCACCGAAGCCCGTGCCCTGGTCGAGTTGCTGGGCGCCGAGACGGGGCCGCCCGCCTGGTTGAGTTTCAGCTGTCGGGACGGAGTCGCCTTGTGGGACGGCACGCCGCTGACACGGGCGCTCGAGGAATGCGAGCCAGCCGATCGGATCGTCGCGGTGGGCGTCAACTGCACCGCTCCGGAACACGTCGCCTCCCTGCTCAGGGCGGCTCGGAGCGCCACCGATCTCCCGCTGGTCGCCTATCCGAACTCGGGGGAGAGTTGGGATCCTCGGGCAAAACGCTGGCTCCCTGGAGGTTCGGGTGGAGACGCTCTGGTCGACCGTTGCGAGCTCTGGCGGGACCTCGGGGCGCGGCTGATCGGAGGCTGCTGTCGCACCGGTCCGGCCGAGATCGAACGTCTGCGCGCCAGGCTGCTCGGGGGTCCGTCTCAGGTTGCACTGCCGTCCGGTGAGCGCTCCGTGTAGGGCGTGCCGGGGTGGGTGCGCAGCAGGAGGAGCAGCTGGACGAGCCCTGCTGCCACCGCCGTGGCCAGGATCAGGCCTCCGAGCCGGGTGGCTGCCGCGTCGGGCCGGGCGAGGCCGAAGGCGAGAA
>JAWVZD010000538.1:0-2365 GCA_033722395.1 Thermoanaerobaculia bacterium
CGAGCGGCGAGGAGATCAGCGTACCGGTACCCGGTCCCGAGGACGTGCTGTCGTTCGCGGCCGGCGTGGTCGCCCAGGACCCCTCGAAGGAGTTCGTGCTCAAAGCCGATCGGAACGTCCCGTACCGCTACGTCGACCGAGTGATCGACGCACTCAAGCAAGCCAAGGCACAGGTGATCTATCTACTCTCGCAGCAGGAAACGGTCGACGACACCGGCAGTGAGGTCTGAGAGATGAAACTGAAGCGTGACGACAAGGTATCCGACGAGATCCCGACCTCGTCGATGGCGGACATCGCCTTCCTGCTGATCATCTACTTCATGGTCACGACCACTTTCGCCGCCACCCGCGGGCTGGACTTCGCCCTGCCGAAGGACGACGACAACCCGCCGCAGGTCGAGAAAGAGGAGTCGGTGCTGATCGAGATCCAGCCCGGCGGCACGCTCCTGGTCGACACCAAGCCGATGCGACTCGAGGAGATCCTCGACTATCTGAAGCCGAAGCTGGAGCGCAATCCGATGAAGCCGGTCATCATCCGGCCGATGGAGACGGCCGCCTACGGCGACATGGTCGACGTTTTCGACGAGCTCAGGCAGGCGGAGGACAAGATCGGCATCCCGGTCAAGAACATCTCCATTCCCACGCAACGCGAGATCGACGCGTTCTGGTACTGAGTGAGGTCACGTGATGGCGACTGACGACAAGAGCAACGAGCAGAGGACCAGCCACTCGGACGATCTGGCCGCCGGCGAGTTCCTGACCTTCGCCGAAGAGGAGAGCCAGGACAAGAAGACCCTGCGCATCGCCCTCGTCGTGGCGATCGTCTTCCACGGCGCGCTCTTCGCGCTCAAGTTTCCCGAGCTGGCGGCTCAGACGGCCGAAGAGAAGAAGCAGAAGGTCTACGTCGTCCAGCAGGTGCGCTTCCGTCCGCCACCACCGGAGCAGAAGCAGGAGATCCCCAAGCCGCGCGCCAAGAAGGTGCCGATTCCCGACCCGACCCCCGACGAGCCGGAACCGATCCGACTCGAGGAGGAGATCGAGCAGGATATCGAGCTGCCGACCGACGACATCATCTTCGGCATCCCGGAGGGTCCACCGCCGGCCGAGCCGTCCGGCCCGATCCACGTCGGCGGCGACATGAATCCGCCGGAGAAGATCCACGCTCCGCAGCCGCAGTACACGGAGATCGCGCGCAAGGCACGCATCCAGGGCGTAGTCATCGTCCAGGCCATCATCGACAAGGAGGGCAACGTCACCAGCGTCAAGTTGCTCAAGGGCCTGCCGATGGGCCTGGACCAAGCGGCGCTCGACGCCATCAAGCAATGGAAGTTCAAACCGGCGACGCTGGCGGATGGCCGCCCGGTAGCGGTCTACTACACTCTGACCGTGAACTTCCAGCTCCAGTGATCAGCCACCCATGGCCTTCCAGGGGTCGCTGAAGGAGCTCCCGCTACCCGACGTCATTCAGCTCGTCGCCGTCTCCGGCAAGACGGGCGCCTTCTGGATCGAGGATCGGGGCGAGCGCGGAAAGATCTACCTTCGCGAGGGCAGGATCGTGCACGCCGAGACCGACACCCTGGTCGGCGAGGAAGCTGTCTACGAGCTAGCGACGTGGACCGAGGCCGAATTCCGCTTCGACCCCGACGACCCTCCGAGCCGGTCGACGATCGAGCGGTCCAACACCAGCCTGCTGATCGAGGCGGCCCGGCGAACCGACGAATGGCGCATCCTGGCGAAGCGAGTTGGCTCGACCAAGATGGTGCCCGTGCGGCGGGAAGACGACCCGCCCCGCGGCGTCTCTCTCACCCCCCGCGAGCAGCGAGTGATGCAGCAGATCGACGGTCGTTCGAGCATCGAGGCGATCGCCGGGAAGCTCGACGACAGCGCCTTCGAAGTCGCCAAGATCGTCTACGACCTGATCAACTCCGGCGTCGTCCGACTCGAGGAGAAGGGGGCGGCTTGAGCCAGGTCACCGTGCAGCGATTGGCACGCTCCTTGCGAACCTCGTTGAAGAGAGAAGGAGCAACGCTCCGCGAAAGGAGTTCCATCATGCGACATCGACACACCGTTCTCGTTCTGGCAACGGCCCTGCTGCTGGCCACGCCCCCGGCGCACGCCGGCTGGGAAGAGGGGATCACCGCGTTCCAGGCCGGGAACTACGCCCAGGCCGCCGAGGAGTTCAAGGGCGTCGTCGAAGCGCAGCCCGACTGGCCCGGTGGGCATCGCATGCTGGGGCAGTCGTTGCTCAAGCTGGGACGCAACCAGGAGGCCCTGACCCATCTGCGCAAAGCCTACGATCTGGGCCCCGACGACGTCGCGGTGCAGCTCATTCTGGGCCAAGCCTACGTCCAGACCGGACGCTACC
>JAWVZD010000539.1:0-2361 GCA_033722395.1 Thermoanaerobaculia bacterium
CACAGCGGACCGCCCACGCCTCCGCACCCTGGTGACGGAGAGCCTCGGCCACCGCCTCGACGTCGTCGAGGCCGCGTGCGCAGAGCACCAGCCGGCATCCTTCCTCGGCGAGCTGGCGCGCCACCGCCTCACCGATGCCGCGGCTCCCGCCCGTGACCACCGCCCGCCGACCTTCGAGACGCATGCGAGAACGTTAGAGGTGCACCCCCACCCTGTCAAGCGAGCCAGGTGTCGCTCGACGCCCGATCGTCGAGCGGACGGGGCCACCGGTGGCAAGGGCCTCATGTGAGTGACAGGGGCGCCTGTATGATGTGCGGCAATGTCCGCCGAGACACCGTCCCCTGTCCGCCGGAGGGAGATCTTCGGGTGGGCGATGTTCGACTTCGCCAACTCGAGCTACACCACGATCATCATCACGGTCGCCTTCTCGGTGTTCTTCACCAAGCTGGTCGTCCCAGGCCCGAAAGCCGATTTCCTGTGGGGACTCGGCATCTGGACGACCAACGTCATCGTTCTCGTGCTGTCGCCGGTCGTGGGCGCGGTAGCCGATGGGCTCGGACGCAAGAAACTCTTCCTGTTCGCCAGCTACCTGGTCTGCGTGCTCGGCACGGCGAGCCTCTACTGGGCGGTCCCCGGCAGGATCGGGCTGGCACTCACGCTGCTGGTGATCTCGTTCGTGGCGTACTCGTTCGGGGAGAACTTCGCGGGAGCCTTCCTACCGGAGATCTCGACGGCCGACAACGTCGGCCGCGTCTCCGCGTTCGGCTGGGGGATCGGTTACTTCGGCGGCCTGCTGAGCCTGATCCTGGTGCGGCCGATGCTCGCCGGGCTCGACTGGCCGGTCGAGAGACTGCTCGCACCAGAGAACGCCGAGGTTTTCCAGCGGCTGCGACTGACCTGGGTGGTGACCGCCGGTTTCTTTCTGCTCGCCGCCGTCCCCACCTTCACACTGCTCCGCGAGCGTGCGCCGAAGATGCCTCACGGCAGCGTGAGTGATGCCGCGCGCATGGGGATCGACCGCGTCAGGCAAACCGTCCGCGCGGTCGCGCACTTCTCCGAGCTGCGTCGTTTCCTGACCGTCTTCGTCTGCTATCACGCCGGTCTGATGGCCATCGTCGCCTACGCTGGCATCGTCTACGAGCGCACCTTCGGCTTCACCGCCGACGAGCTGGTCGGGCTGTTCATCGCGTTGCAGCTTTCTTCGGCAGGCGGCGCCTGGGCGTTCGGGTGGATCCAGGATCGGCTCGGGGGCCGGCGTACCATCCAGTGGGTCCTGCTGATCTGGATCGCGGCCTGCGTCGGCGCCTATCTGGCGGTCGACAAGACGCACGCCTGGGCGATCGCTCTGGCCGCCGGCCTCGGCATCGGCGCTCTGCAGTCGGCCTCGCGCGCCGTCGTCGGCCTCTTCTCGCCGCCCGAGAAGAGCGCCGAGTTCTTCGGCTTCTGGGGGATGGCCGCCAAGACCGCCTACGCGCTCGGCGCCCTAGTCTTCGGAACGGTCTCCTCCGCCAGCGGCTCGCACCGCGTCGCCATGCTCACCGTAGCAGGCCTCTTCGCCATCGGCTGGATCGGCATGCTGTTCATCGACGAGCAGCGCGGCCGGCGCGCCGCCGAGGCTTGGTCGGCCCAGCACGATGCGTCGACTGCTTGATCTCGCGCTCGAGGGACTCGCTCGCCTCGCCCTGGGCCTGTTCTATCGCCGCATCGAGGTCGTCGGGGCCGATCGCCTGCCGGAGCGCGGCCCGGCGGTCTACGTCGGCAACCACGGCAACGGCATCATCGACCCGGCGCTGGTGATGGGCTGGTTCCCGCGTAGCATTCGATTCCTCGCCAAGAGCACGTTGTGGAGCCAGTTCCCGATCGGTCTCTTCGTACGACTGGCCGGTGCGGTGAAGGTCTTCCGACAGATCGATCCCGGGGTCGACACGTCGAGGAATCGCGCCATGTTCTCCGCCTGCTGGGAGATCCTGGCACGGGGCGGGTCGTTGTGTCTCTTTCCGGAGGGGATCAGTCACCCCGAGCCGCACCTCATGCCTCTCAAGACGGGTGCCGCGCGCATCGTTCTCGGCGCTCTCCATCGCCAGACCGACCTCGATCTCGTCGTCGTCCCGTTCGGCCTCGTCTTCGAGGAGCGCGAGCGGTTCCGCTCCCGCGTGCTGATCGAGATCGGCCGGCCGATCGATCCCCGGCCCTGGTTGACACCGCGCGGGGAGCGCGATCAGGAGTCGGTGCGGGCGCTGACCAACGCAATCGAGCGTTCCTTGGCCGCGGTGACCCTCAACTTTCCCTCCTGGCGGGAGGCCGATCTGGTGCGCCGTGCCGCCTCCCTCTACGTCAGCGACGAGATCGGTAGGCCGCCGA
>JAWVZD010000540.1:0-2359 GCA_033722395.1 Thermoanaerobaculia bacterium
CCGGCCTCGTGGGCGCGCTGCTGGCGGTCCTGTCGCTCTACTTCTTCCTGCGCCGCCTCGACTCGACCTCGATCGTCGCGCTGTCGATCCCGTTCTCGATTCTGGCGGCCTGCGGTGTCCTGTTCTTCATGGGCAAGTCGCTCAACATGCTCTCGACCATGGGGCTCATGCTGTCGATCGGCATGCTGGTCGACAACGCCGTGGTGATCCTGGAGTCGATCGACCGCGTCCACCGTACCGAAAAGGACCCCCACAAGGCGGCCCTCGAGGGCTCGAAGCAGGTCTCGATCGCGGTCGCCGCGTCGACCGCCACCACGCTGATCGTCTTCCTGCCGCTCGTCGTAGGGGGCAAGACCGACCTCACCACCTGGCTCCAGGAGGTCGGCATCTCGTTGTCGATCGCCCTCACTTGCTCCCTGCTGGCTTCGCTGACGCTGATTCCGCTCATGTCGGCCCACTTCCTGAAGCGCAAGCGCACCGAGCCGAGCCCGTTCATGGAGCGGTTCGAGGCCCGCTACGCGAAGGCGCTCGCCTTCACCCTGCGGCGCAGGTGGGCGACCGCCGGGCTCCTGGTGATCGGTCTGGTGATCGGCTTCCTGCCGTTCGCCACCGGCATGGTCGAGTCGGCGATCTTCGCCGCTCACGTCAACGACCGCATGTTCATCCGGTACGAGTTCAGCGACTTCACCTACAAGTCGGACGCCGAGGAGACGGTCGACATCGTCGAGGCGGCGATCGAGCCGTACCGCGACGAGTTCTGGATCGACTCGGTCTACAGCTACTACGGGGAAAACGAAGCCGGCACGGTCCTCAACCTGGCGCGCAAGGACCTCTCCGACGACGAGGCCAAGGAGCTCCAGAAGCGGATCCGGGAGATCCTACCGACAGTGGCCGGGGTCAAGCTCTTCTTCGACAACGACTCACAGTCGGGCGGCTCCACCACCCAGTTCGCGGTGCGCTTCTTCGGTCAGGACACCGAGCAGCTGCGGCCGTTCGCCGACGAGGCGATGCGCCGTCTCGAGACCCTCGACGGGATCCGGGACGTGCGCTCGTCGCTCCGTGGCACGCAACGGGAGATCCGCGTCTCGGTCGATCGCGAGAAGGCGCAGAGGCTGGGACTCTCGGCCGGCGACGTGGCGGATATCTTCTCGTTCACCCTGGGCTCGATGCGCCTGAGGCGCTTCAACGCGGGGGATCGGGAGGTCGAGACCTGGCTGGCGCTGCGCTTGGAGGACCGGCAGGACATCGAGGACCTGAAGGCGATCACCATCAATCGGATCGAGGGTCGGCCGATCCTGCTCGGCGACGTGGCCCGGTTCGACATCGTCCCTCAGGCCAACGAGATCCGGCGCGAGAACCGCAAGGCCCGGGTGAGCGTCATGGCGACCTACGAGGGCGACACCTGGGACGAGACGCGCAAGGCGATCGCCGCCCAGATGGACGCCTTCGAGCTGCCGCCCGGGAGCTCGTGGAGTTGGAACGATCGCATCATCGAGCAGCAGGACCAGAGTGCACAGATGGGGATCAACTTCCTGCTCGCCCTGGTCCTCGTCTACCTCGTCATGGCCTCGCTCTTCGAGTCGCTGGCGCAGCCGTTTGCCATCCTCTTCTCGATCTTCTTCGCCATTCCCGAAGGGCAAGCAGATCGCCAGCGAGGTGAAGTCGATCTGCCACTTCGGCCAGCTCAACCTGCTCGACCACGAGCGCTCGGCGCTGATCGGGTCGGCCGACGTGATCTTCTGCCGTAACGTGCTGATCTACTTCGACGACCGCTCGCGCGAGCGGGTGGTGAAGACCTTCCACGACCGATTGGTTCCCGGGGGCTACCTGCTCCTCGGCCACAGCGAGTCGCTCCTGCACCGCGCGACCCAGTTCGAGATCGTCCACATGAACCGCGACATCGTCTACCGGCGGCCCCTCGCCCGCACTCTCTTCGACCGCGAGGAGGACGAGTGAAGGACCTGCGCGTGCTGGTGGTCGACGACTCGGCCTACAACCGGCGGACCCTGACCGAGATCCTCCGCTCCCTCGAGGGCGTCGAGGTGGTCGGCAAGGCGACCGATGGTGACGAAGCGCTCCGGATGGTGCGCGAGCTCTCTCCGGATCTGGTGACCCTCGATCTCGAGATGCCTCGCATGGACGGCTTCACCTTCCTGCGGCTCCTGATGGCCAGGCGGCCGACGCCGGTGATCGTCGTCAGCGGCTACTCCAACCCGGTGAACGTCTTCCGGGCGCTCGAGCTCGGCGCCCTCGACTTCGTTGCCAAGCCCACCCGTACGGTGACCACCGATCTGCACGTGATCCACGAGGAGCTCGCGGAGAAGGTCGCGATGGTCCGGCAGCTGAAGCCCTTCGACGC